>NZ_JAUBUI010000005.1:0-182892 GCF_036705385.1 Microcoleus sp. B3-A4
AATCTACTGAATATGCTTTCATTGGTGTATTTTTTAATCTATTCTTATTGTACCTCATAACACCCGGAAGTGCTGTATTACCCAAAATCAGGACACGGCGCCGTGCCGTTTCCCGAAAATTAATCGCGCTGTGGTTAAATTTGTATTAATTAATCCCTCTCCTGTGCCAATACAAACGCCCCTTTACTTTTTGATAGCAAATTGTCATAACTTTGATTTTAGTCAACAGCTTTTTTAACTATTAAGCGCAACCGCTAATGATAATTATTAATAAGCTTATGATACAAATTTATAATTTAATGGTAGGAGTGAAGCGGGCAATGCCCACCCTACAAATAGAGTCCTCGATCGCCCAAATCTAAAATCTATGAGTGCCCAAAATCCCTTGTCAGTCACTTTCGCCGATGTGGAGGAGGCGGCAAAGCGCTTGCAGGGCAAAGCTTTCAAGACGCCGGTGCTGACTTCGGAAACTTTCAACAAACGGACAAATTCTCAGGTATTTTTCAAGTGCGAGAACTTTCAGCGCACGGGTTCGTTTAAATTTCGGGGTGCTTGCAATGCTTTGATGCAGCTATCTGAAGCCGAAAAACAACGGGGAGTGCTGACTTTTTCTTCGGGAAATCACGCGCAGGCGATCGCCCTTGCGGCACGGTTGCTAGAAATTCCTGCTACTGTTGTCATGCCGGCAGATGCGCCCAAAGTCAAGCAAGAGGCGACTCGCGGCTATGGCGCAGAGATTATTTTGTACGATCGCACTCAAGTTTCCCGCGAAGAGTTAGCCGCTAAAATTGGCGCAGAAAGGCACTTGACAATTATTCCTCCTTACGATCATGCGTGGGTGATTGCGGGACAAGGTACGGCGGCGCTGGAATTAATCGCCGAAGTTGGGGAGTTGGATTTGCTGTTAGTTTGTTGCGGTGGCGGGGGTTTGCTGTCGGGATGCGCGATCGCGGCAAAAACTTTGTCTCCGCAGTGTAAAGTAATAGGAGTAGAACCCGAGCAAGCAGACGATGCGGCGCGATCGTTCCGCACGAAAACGCTGCAAACTGTTACTAACCCGGATACGATTGCTGATGGTGCGCGCACGCCATCTTTGGGGAAATTAACCTTTCCTTTGGTTCTGCATTATGTTGATGATATGGCAACAGTTTCCGAAGAGGCAATTCGCAGCACAATGTTTTTTATGTGGGAACGCATGAAGATAGTTGTTGAACCGACAGGAGTGTTAGCGGCGGCGGCTTTGTTGTCAGGTGTGGTGCAGGCTGAAAATGCGAGGATTGGCGTGATTGTTAGCGGCGGAAATGTAGATTTTAATCATTTACTCAACACCAAAGGATCGTGAGATGCTGCCATTAATCTTTGATACCTGCGTGCCTAGAGATGAGATTTTATCGGGAGACTTGTCTCTAGATTTATTTGCTGCAAAATTGCGGCTGGTAGTCGAAGGAACTGCACCTCAAGTTTATCAAGATGCCAATAAATTCTTTGCCAATACCTTCGCAACTGATGGTATTAAAACCCTAATCCGGGAAGTTTTCAGCCGCTTGATGAAGCAAAGCGCCGGGGCGGGGGTGGTTCGTTTGGAAACGAGTTTTGGGGGCGGCAAAACTCACGATGAAATTGCACTCTGGCATATCTGCAAGCAAGGGCGAGAAATTCACGGATTGGAACGCTTTACAGATATTAGCGTTATTCCCGATCGCCCGATCGCCGTTGCAGCGATCGACGGTCGAGATTTAGACCCAGAACAAGGAGTTTATCACTCGGACAGCGGCTTGACAACCTACACTCTGTGGGGCGAAATTGCTTACCAAATTGGCGGGATTTCTGGCTATCAGTTACTGCAAGGCAGCGATAAAAGCGGTGTCAGCCCCGGTACTTCGGTGTTAGAACGGTTGACGGGGGGACAGCCGACTGTGATTATTTTAGATGAAATTGCGCGGTATTTGCGCTCGGCAAAAGCGAAACAAATTGGCAGAAGCGATTTAGCCAAACAAGTGGTAGCTTTTCTATTTTCGCTGATGGATTTGGCGGCAGCCTGCGATAATTTAGTATTGGTTTATTCCCTCGCCTCGACAGCAGATACTTTTGCTGAAGAAACCGCAGAATTGCAAGAAACGATGCGCGCTTCTGCAAGACAAGAAAGGGTGTTGAGTCCTTCTACAGATATCGAAATTTACAACATCGTCAAACAGCGCGTGTTTGCCAGAGTTAGCGAGGAAGCGGCGCAAAAAGCGGCATCGGAATATTTGGCGGCTTATCGCAATTGCCGCGTTAATTTGCCCGATGGGTGCAAAGATGCGTCATACTCAAAAGCGATCGCCCAAAGTTATCCGTTTCACCCGGAATTGTTCAATCTTCTTACTAAAAAAATTGCTTCTATTCCCGAATTCCAGAAGACGCGGGGCGCTTTGCGATTGTTCGCGCAAGTGGTGCGGCATTTGTGGGAAAATCGCGACGGTTGGATGCCGATGATTCACACGCATCACATTCCTATAGGGATGGATGGCGAAATTACTAACGATCTGACTTCTCGGTTGCAACGATCGCCCCTGCGGAATGCGATCGGCGCTGATATCTACAATCCCGATGGTAGGCCGGCTTACGCACAATTGCAAGATGGGGAATGGATAGCAGCGGGAAAACCGCCGTTTTCTACTTGGGTAGCCCGATCGATCTTTTTGCATTCTCTGACTCAGGGAAATTCTTCGGGTATTCGGCTGGCTGAGTTGAATTTGTCGCTGCTGACTCCGGGGGTTGACAGCGGTTTTGTCGATCGCGCTTTAGAAAGATTGACGAAGGTAGCTTGGTATTTAGACTCCGATCCGATCACATCTTTAGCCAGGTTTAAAGAAGAACCTTCGATCAACAAAATTATCACCGAGGAGAAGGAACAAGTTGGGAGGGGATGCGCGAAAGATGATTTGCGAACTCGCCGGGATAGCATTTTTGCCAAGAAATTCTTTACCTTAGTTTCTAATATCGAAAGTCCCGGAGATGTAGACGACAACCCGGATGATGTGGCGTTGTGCGCGATCGACTTTGACGATGCGACGGTGAATGCTTCTACCGACGCAGCCCCGGAATTAATCGAGAGAATTTTTAACAATAGCGGCGAATCGGGGAAGTTTCGCACCTACCGGAATCGGTTGTTATTTTTGGTGGCAAATCGGCTAGAATTAGAAACGGCGATCGACAATGCCAGAGAATATAAAGCTATTCAAAATATTCTCAAAAGTCAGAATAGGCTGGCAGATTTATCGGGAAGCCAGCAGAAGCAATTGAAGGAACGGGAAGGCGCAAAAGATATAGCTGTGAGAGTATCTTTGACTAATGCTTACCGCCATTTATTTTATCCTTCAAATGACCAAGTAAAAGCACCGAAAGGATTGATGCACTATACTCTTACCGCGCAGGATGCGAGTATGGTGAAAGGCAAAAACAACCAGCAAGATGTGATTCTTAAAGCCCTTAAAGATTGCGGCAAGATTCGCGCGGAAGAAGCTAAACCTTTCGCCCCGGCTTTTATCCTGCAAAAAGTGTGGCCTGCGGGGTTGGATAGTTGGACGACGAAGGCGCTGCGCGATGCTTTTGCTAAGGATTTGAGTTTGAATATTCTCCTCGATGCGGAAGTTTCGATGCTGCGGGAGACGATTCGCGAAGGATTGAAAATGGGCAATTGGGATATGAAGGTGGGCGATCGACTATTTATCAAAACTGATGATAGCGTGTTGACACTGCCGGAGACGATCGAATTTAGCGATCGCGCCTCCCTATACAAGCGCGGCATTCTCGAACCTCCAGCGCCCAAAGAACTGGAACTCAGCGCTCAATTGATGCCCAGTGCAGAAGCGGCAAAACCCGTGCGGGTGAGGTGGAAAGCGAAAGGAGCATTGACGGTTAGTTTGTATCAAGATAATACTTTAGTGCCGGGAAATTTCTTCCCTTCCGATGAGTATGACGCCACCATTGTTAATAACACTATGTTTCGTGTGGTGGCCGATTACGGTAACGGTGAGACAGCAGAAAAAACAACCAATGTCAATCTAAATCCTCAAGTTCCTACCGTGGGAGAGATCACAAATCCTCCTTATGTTGTGGAAACGCTACCGGGGACTTTGTGGGAGGCGAAACCGACGGTTATCGAAATTGACGGCACGATAAGTGCGGTATTTACGGGATTGGGCGATCGCATTAGCGACTACAAAGTGCAAGGCATCGAAGTGCTAGAATTGTCTGTGGATCAAGTAATGGATTATCGTAAATTGGGAACGGCAATTGCCCTATTACAGCGGTGGCAACCGCAAATCGACCAAACCGCAACCATTCAAACCGGCGACCAATTTGTGCGGTTGGAATATCAAGGGGCGTTGCGGGGATTTCAGAGCTTTTTCTCGACTATCAACAGTTTGTTGAACAGTCCCGACGCGCAAGCAGAGGTTAGTTTGAAAATTACCTTAGAATTCAAGCCAGCTTTGCCAGCAAATGCTTCGGATATTAATAGTATAAAACAAACGCTCGATCGCAATCCAGTAGAGCGTTTAAATTTAACGGCAAGAGTAGTATATTGAAACAGTTCGTATTTATCTGAGTCTAGATCCCCCTAAATCCCCCTTAAGAAGGGGGACTTTGAGAAGACTCTTGTCCCCCCCTTCTTAAGGGGGGCTAGGGGGGATCTAAGTTTAATTCTATTACCAACAATCTGTAACTACCTTTGAACTTAAGTTGACATCAATAAGCAGTGGCACGCCCCTAAAAACCGGAAATATGCTATAATTTAGATTATTTTATGCAAGAATTTCAATTACGAGTTTTACCGATAGATAATAACAACTTCGCCTTGGAACTCTACCAATGTGCTTACAAGAAAGCAGGAGAGAAAAAACGTCCTGCTGCTAAAAAATTGGGGCGACTCAAAGGAAATGCTCTGGTTTTAGCCAGACAAACAATTTATGCAACTCTCAAAGCGAATAATTACGACCCTAGAACTTTATCTCAGCAGCGACAAACTCCTTATATATTATCAGAAGAATCGGGGGTGAGTTTGGCGATTTTATTTCAATCGCTGCAACCGCTATCGAAAACCGAACGAATTGCGAATATTGCCGAGGGAATTATGGCGATGAGTAATGAAGAGGCACATTATTGGTTTGGTAAAATTGCCAATGGCAATCGTTCAAATGCTTTGAAAGCTTTGCGAATTTTATTGGGAGATTAATCTGATGAAAGTTGCTAATTTGTCTAATGAAACTTTAGCTAAGATTAAAACAGTGCGGTGGGATCGAATTATTGAGAAGCACGAAGGGCCCGCAAGATGGGAGTCGGAGTTTAGATACCGCGAACCAGAATTTATCGAGATTGAGGGGCGGTGGGTGTTATTGCCCGTTGAAGCATCTCGTCACCAAAATATCACGATTTTGCGGACAATTTGGAGTGCGGATGGCAACTCGCTGACTCTGTTTCTTAAGGATACAACTTTTGATGATGATATGTTTGTATCGGGATATATGGCTGTGTGCGATCGCCCAAAAGGAGAAGAGTTTTTCTTAGCAGTATTGTACCACGAATGGTTTATCATTGAAAAAGCAGAGGTATTTGAAGATTAATCTATAAATTTTGGGGATAATACCAATGCACATTGCAGTTTGGAATTAATCCTTTTAGGGGCTGGCTAGCAGCCACAACCCGGAGATCCCCCTAGCCCCCCTTAATAAGGGGGGGACAAGATTTCAAGTCAAAGTCCCCCTTATTAAGGGGGATTTAGGGGGATCGAAGATGGTGGTACTTCACAAATAACAAATAACCAACAACCAACCAATCATGCGCCCTCACCTCTTCATCGAGAAAATCATGCCCGTAAATCTGCTCAACGAGCAGGTTTATTACGAACACGGCGGCAATCCATTTAAAGGATTGCATCGCTGGTATTCGCGCAAACCTTTATCGTTTTCTCGCGCTTCGGTGTTGGGGTCGATTTTACCCGCAGATATCTCTTTAGAAGAGTTTGAATATTTGCTGGGATTGGAACCGGGGAAGGAAATTAAACTCTACAAAACTCCCCCGTCTTCGGTGCGAATTAAAAAGGTTCATGACTATTGTGAGAAAGTGTGGGGGAATCGCACGCCGACGATTTTAGATGCGTTTGCGGGTGGGGGAAGCATTCCGTTTGAGGCGGCGCGGTACGGGTTGAATGTGTTGGCGTCGGATCTCAATTCGGTGGCGGTGGTGACGATGAAGGCGGCGATGGAATATCCGCTGAAATTTGGCCCGGATTTGCAGGAGGATATTGATAAATGGGTGAAATGGGTGGGGGATGAAGCCGAGAAAAGATTAGCAGAGTTTTTCCCATCTTTACCGGGGGAAACTGTGCAGAATTATTTGTGGGCTCATACGGTGGTTTGTCCGAGTTGTCAGTCGGTTGTGCCGTTGAGTCCGAATTGGTGGTTGAGTAAAACAAGTAATTATGCAGGAAAGGGAGAAATCCGAAAAGTTACAAGTGATTGGTATGCGGTGAAACCCCTTCCTAACTTGGCACAGAAGCGGGTTGATTTTGAGTTAGTGAAGGGGAAGAAAGGCAAGGAATCGACGATTAAAACGGATGCGGGTGAGTACGATCCGAGTGTTCATAACACGATTAGCAGAGGTGTGGGGAAATGTCCGAATTGCGATACTGTAATTGAAGATGAAATTATAAAGAATCAAGTTAACTCAGGACTTTTAGAACATCAGTTGTATGCAGTCGCTTATAAAAAAGGTAAAGGAAGTTTAGAATTTAGAATTCCCGAAAAAATTGATTTGCAAGCATGGGATTTAAGCAAACAATATTTAACAAATAACTCCGATGAGTTGCAAATAAAAAATTTAATACCTCTCGAATATATTATCAACGATCACGGTCAAATCCTTAACTATTGTCAGCAATGGTTTCAACTCTTTAATCCTCGTCAGTTGCTAACACTTGTTACTTATATAGAAATTATTAACGAAGCTAAGACGCTGCTACAGGCTGATTACGAATCCGAGAAAGTAGAGGCGATTATTACTTATTTAGCTTTAGTATTAGATAGATGTGTTGATGTAAATTGTAAATTAGCTCATGTCAATACAATGGGGCCTAAAATTGAAGGAGCGTCTGGTCAACACGCATTAAATTTAATTTGGAATTATCCAGAAGTTAATGGAAGTATTCGGCTATGGCATTGGTGTGCTGAAAAAGTTTTATCGGATTATCCTAACCTTTGTGCTTTGTTCGGCACAAAACCCAACTCAATCGGTCTCCCAGGAATCGAACAATACGACCCAAAAAGCATCCAAATCGATTCCGCATCCGCCGATAGCCTTTACCACATTCCCGACAAATCGGTCGATGCCATTGTCACCGACCCGCCTTATTATGGAACCGTTCCTTATGCAGATTTAGCCGACTTTTTTTATGTCTTCCAAAAACGAACTTTAGGCGATATTTTTCCCGAACTATTTGTTAATGAAATTTGCGAGAGAGATAGAGAAGCGGTAGCCAACCCGTCGCGCTTCCGCAACATGGGTACATCCCCCGACGAACTCGCTAAACAAGATTACGAAGCAAAAATGGCCCTAGCTTTTAGCGAATATTACCGAGTTTTGCGCGATGACGGCGTGATGACAGTCCAATTCAACCACAAAGAATCCGGCGCGTGGGACGTGCTCACAAAATCCCTCATCGATGCCGGTTTCGAGATTACCGCATCCTGGGCCGTCAGTACCGAAAACCCGCAAAACTTGCACCAAGCGCATAAAAACTCGGTTTCTAGTACAGTGCTCCTCGTCTGTCGCAAACGTGATCCTAACGCCGCCCAAGCTTGGTGGGATGATTTGCGCCCGGAAGTCGCCAATCTCGTCGAACAACGCGCCCCAGAATTTGAAGCCAACAAAATCAAAGGAATCAACCTTTATTTAAGCGCCTTTGGCCCGGCTTTAAATGTGTTCAGCCGTTCCTATCCCATCCTCGACAGCAGCGGCGAAGAAGTGCGCCCGGAAGTTGCTTTTGCTGAAGCCAGAAAAGCCATAGCAAACTATCGCTTCCGCAAACTTGCACAAACCGATACCGCCGGATTTGACGCCCTGACTCAATGGTATTTCCTCGCCTGGGATGCCTTTGGCGCTGTCGAGTTCCCCTTCGATGAAGCGCGACAACTCGCCCTCGCCGTCGGCGGTTTCAACGTCGTTGATTTAGCAAAAGTCTACAAATTAATTGACTCCACTAGCGGCACTTGCAAATTTTTGACACCGAAACAGCGGCTGAAAAAAGGAGCTTTTTCGGTCAATCCGCAAGATTTTACGATTACCTATTTAGTCGATGGATTGCACGCGATTATCGGTTTGTATCAGGAGGACGGAGATATTCAAATCGTCCGCGAGTTTATGAAAAAAACGGCTTTGACTGATAACGATAATTTCATGCGGGCGATAGAAGTGGCGCTGAAAGTGATTCCGCGTATTGGGGATGAGAAGAAACGCATCCCGGAGGAGAAGGCTTTGTTAGATTTGTGGTTGGCGATGGATGAGATTAAGGCCAAGGTTGTTTATCAACAGATGGAAATTCAGTTTGAGGGACAGTTGAGTTTAGATTTGAATGTAGGTGGTTGAAAGAATGAGAGAAGAGATCCCCCCTAGCCCCCCTTAAGAAGGGGGGGACAAGAGTTTAATTCAAAGTCCCCCTTCTTAAGGGGGATTTAGGGGGATCGAGGATGGTGGGACATAACCAATAACCCATAAGAAATTACTAATAACAATTACTCAGGAGGATTAATCCGATGACTCAAACAAATCAAAAATTGTCCGATCGAATCGATGCTGGTGTTAAAAAGGCGATCGCACAGGCGATCGAGAAACACCGCCGACTCGGACAATCAATTAGTATTTGGCAAGATGGAAAAGTGGTGACACTTTCTGCTGATGAGATTCCACCTTTGCCTAAGTCGTGATTAAAATAAGTTTGTAGTTGCCCACGCTATGATCCGGCCGGCGCTGAAGCGCAACTACGAACCTTAAAGAATAAATAATAACATGAATTTAACAGATTATCCCTGGCGGATTAGTTATTCTAGCAACGAAAATAACCCGATCGCCGATTTCTACATTCCCGCGCTAGAATGTGCCCTACAGTACGATCGCAAATCCGGCTTTTTCAACAGCGCCATCCTCAGTAAAGTAGCGCAGGGATTGGGCGCCATGCTGCACAATCAAGGGCGGATGCGGTTAATCATGGGCTGTCAATTCAGCCCGCAAGACTTGCAAGCTATCCAACAAGGTTACGCCCTCCGAGATGCAGTTACCATCCGCCTCGATACCGATTTACAGCCGCCCAAAACCTTCGCCCAACTCAAACATTTTGAAATCCTCAGTTGGCTGATTCAAAACAGTTATCTCGATATTAAAATCGCCGTCCCCCTCAAATCTAACGGGTTACCAATAGATTCTGAAAGTTTACTCGATCGCCAGCATATTTTTCACGAAAAAGTCGGCATTTTCACCGACTGTAACGGCGCACAATTAGCCTTTAGCGGTTCCAATAACGAATCTCTCAGCGGTTGGGAAAGCAACGTTGAATCTTTCCACGTTTATTGTGCTTGGGAAGGCGGCCGAGATGCAGAACGAGTTTCTGAAGAGATTTTTCGGTTTGAACAGTTATGGAACAATTTATCGCCGAATGTGCGCGTTTTTGAAGTGCCGGAAGCGGTGAAAAATAAGCTGTTAAACTACGCGCCCAGCAGTAAACCTGTGTGGAATCGGGAGTCAGAATTCAGGAGGGAAGGAGTCAGGAGTCAGGAGTCAGGAGGGAAGGAGTCAGAATTCAGGAGTCAGGAGTTAGGAGGAGTTATTGGGAATGCTGAACTATCTCAAGATTCTGCTAAATTTGAACCGCTTCTCAACTTGTACGCTTCACCAACTTGTCTCGATTATTGTTTAAAATCAATTCCGATCGCACCTTGGCCGCATCAGATTAAGATATTGCGTAGAGTGGCGGCAAATTTTCCGAAAAGTTTCTTAATTGCGGATGAAGTCGGATTGGGAAAAACCATCGAAACTGGGTTAATTCTGCGTTACTTACTCGTCAGCCAAAAAGTTAAGCGCGTGTTAATTTTAGCACCAGCCAGCATTCAGCCGCAATGGCACGAAGAATTACGCGAAAAATTTAATCTGCACTTTTGGAGTTATAGCAAAGGTGAATTAAAAAATGCGTATGGGGAGAGGAGCCTGTCAGGGGAAGAGAATATTTGGAATTCCCAAAATCTAATTTTAGCATCATCTCATTTAGTCCGTCGGAGCGATCGCACAAAACAGCTTTTAGACGCGCAACCGTGGGATTTGGTGATTCTGGATGAAGCGCATCACGCCCGCCGCCAAAGCCCGCAAAACCGCAAGGAAACTCCGAATCGGTTGTTACAGTTAATGCAGCAATTGAAAGAAAAAAGCCGATCGCTGTTATTATTATCCGCCACGCCGATGCAGATTGATGCGATCGAAGTTTTCGATTTATTGGACCTTCTCGGACTGCGAGGACATTGGTCTTATGGTGAGTATTTCTGCAATTATTTTAGCACGCTGTCCGACAAACCCGATCGCCAAACCTTGAATTTTTGGCAACTGATGTCTGTGGATTACTTCCAGCAAGGGGGTTCGCCCTGTGCTCGGTTGCAGCAATATCTCCAAAAGAGCGATCGGCTACTATATTATAAGTTGCGCGATGTCTGGGAAAAAAACCAGCGAGTCAACCCAAAACAAGTTGCTGAAGACACGGATTTTATCGCCGCTTCCCGCCAATATTTGACAGTTAATACTCCCCTCAAAGATTTGATGTTCCGCCACACCCGCGACACCTTGCGCCAATACTATCAGCGGGGATTGTTGGATCGCGATATTCCCCACCGCGCAGTCACAGACAATGCGATTACTTTAGAAAATAACCGAGAAGTGCCGCTTTATCTCGCCGTCAGCAATTACGTGCGCCACTTTTACAATCTAGCGCAAAAAGACAACCGCAAAGCGTTAGGTTTTTTGATGACTCTTTACCGCAAACGCCTGACAAGTTCGTTTTATGCCATCCGCGAATCCTTACAGCGCCGCCTCGATGGAATTAGCATTACTGAGGATGATTTTCAGGATTTAGATGAGGCGGATGATGTGATTTTGGAAGGAATGGAATCTTATTTTGAACCAGCCGATCCTGAAGAAATTAAATATTTAGAAGATTTACTTTATAAGTTCGAGAATACAGGCGAAGATAGCAAGCTTTCGCATTTTATCACAATTTTGCGTCAAGAACTAATCCAGCGCGAAAGTGCGATCGTCTTCACGCAGTACACCGACACAATGGATTATATCCGCAGCGCTTTACAACAATTATATGGTGCTCAGATTGCTTGCTATTCCGGGCGCGGCGGAGAATTGTATCAAAATGGTCAATGGCGAATTTTTCCGAAAGAACAAATCAAAACCAAATTCCGAGAAGGAATCATCAAAATTTTACTTTGTACCGAATCCGCATCAGAAGGGCTAAATTTGCAAACTTGCGGCGTTTTAATTAACTACGATATGCCTTGGAATCCCATGCGAGTCGAACAACGTATCGGCAGACTCGATCGCATCGGGCAGATTTATGATACCGTCAGAATACACAATTTTTACTATGACGGAACAGTTGAGGCGAAGGTTTACAAGAAATTGCGCGATCGCATCGATGCTTTTCAAACCGTAGTCGGCAATTTGCAACCGATTCTGGCAACAGTTCCCACTTTTATCGAACAGGCTGTCATGAGTGCAGATCCCGAAGAAGAGGGCGTTTTGTTGGGAGAGTTCGATCGAATTTTAGACGCGCCGCCTCGCGGCCCTGCCCTCGATGAAATGGTAGAGATGGATGTAGAATCAGACTTGCAAGAAATCCGTCAACCTCTGCCGCCGACTTCTCTGTTTCCTGAAACAATCGAAAATTTGTTTGTCAATTCTTTGATTTTAAAGCAGATGGGGGCTATCTTTGATCGCTCGGAAAATCGCACTTGGCATCTTAACTATAAAAGTCGCGATTATGCTGTAACATTTTACCCGGATATCTTTGACGAAAATGCTTCACTGCAATTGATGAGTTTTGGCAATCCGTTGTTTGAAGAAATGCTCAATGCGATCGCCCTTGTGCCAAACAGTCCTTAATCGAACACTAATCGAACACTCTGGGGCGGACTGTTTAGCTTGTTTCACGAGTTTACGTTATTTTGAGCTGTACTAGAGTTTGGTGCTCAACTAGGGCACTTTTAGGACTAAACTACTTTTTATGACGATCGTCCTTTTTCTTTAATTTGCACAATGTCTTCAGAAACAAACTCAGCGGCTCAATCTACAACTGGTGCAGATGCGATCGATGTTGCGATCGCCTCGGGAATCGACTTTGACGGTACTCCGATTCCGCAAGCAAAATTAGACCTCTACAAGCAAGTGATGGGATTAGAAGCCGGCAGACAGCGCAGTGGCGTGTCAAATACAATGCGATCGCGCATTGTCCGAATCGGTGTCAAACATCTGCCTCAAAACGAGCTCGATAAAATGCTAGTTGCTGCTGACTTCGCACCACTGAAAGATAAAGAAGTTGCGTTTTATTACGGTGGAAAGTAAAAATTATCTACGCTTCTAGATAGATGAACAGTCATCCCCGGATCGGTGAAACTTGGAACAAATCCTAGCAGAAGGTCAGTTTATGAGCACTAACGGAAATAGCGTCATCAGCAACCTCGAGTATGATTTGTTAACAGTTTTGCAAAACAAGTCTGAAGCTTTGAAAGCCTACGATACTTACATGAAAGATGCTCAGGAAACCGGTTCTCAGCCTTGTGCTGAACTGTTTCAAAAATTGCAGCAAGCTGACATGGAGCACGCGCAGGAAATTCGGCAGCACCTTCAACAGGTAATGCAGCACGGCAAGATGTAAAGCTGGTGCAACTCGCTCTGCAAGTTATGAGTGATGAGTTAAGTAGCAGCTATGAGTTAAAGAGTTTTGGATGCACGACTCATCTTCAATTCCTTAAACTCTCTCTACCGAGCGCTCAAAACATCAATTTGCCCGCTCAACCAATGTCGCTTACAACTCTTAATTCATAACTAGCAACTGGTGACACCACTTCTTGAAACTTCAGCTACGGGTAGGGACTTAGGCTTTGCTTAAGTCCTTACCTATCTAGTTGTACAGGTTATAAAATCTCCGGTTTCAAAGCTCGTTCCATCAAGGATAAAACGGCGTGTTCGGCAGTAATTTCACCATTTAATAAGCGATAAACTTGACGAGAAACAGGCACTTCAATGCCGCGTTGATTAGCCAAATCAATCAACACATTAGTAGTATTGACTCCCTCAGCCGTGCTCTGCAATTCGTGCAAAATTTGCTCTAAAGATTTGCCTTCAGCCAATCCGAAACCAACCCGATAATTGCGCGATAAAGGACTGTTGCAAGTAGCGAGCAAATCTCCCAAACCAGACAAACCGTAAAAAGTTTCTGCGCGAGCTCCCAAACGAACTCCCACCCGAATCATTTCCGGCAAAGCGCGAGTCAGCAAAGCAGATTTAGCATTAGTTCCTAATTGTAAACCGTCGCAAACACCAGCGGCGATCGCGAATACATTTTTCAAAGTTCCACCTAACTCAGTTCCCAGCGGGTCTTCATTCACATAAACCCGAAAAATATCGGAACTGTAAATATTTTGCACTTGCTTGGCCGCCGCTAAATCCAAACTCGCTGCAACCGTAGCGGCCGGCAAGCCCTGCTGAATTTCTTCCGAAAGATTTGGGCCGGAAAGTACCACTATTGAATTGTTAGGAAACGCATTTTGCCAAATTTGAGATGGAGTGCGCGTAGTGGCGGGGTCTAAACCTTTGGTGACAGTAACTATAATTGTACTGGGGCTTAACTGTAAAGCCAAAAGTCGATCGACAGTTGCTCCCACCCCTTTCATGGAAACTGCGGAAACAACAACATCCGCACCTGTTATAACTGATTCTAGATTAACAGAACTGCTGCGCGACCACAAATTAACTTGATCGCCTTTTTTGTCTCCCAGATTTGCCAGTGCCGAACCCCAAGCACCTCCGCCTAATATTGTCAAGCTTGGCATAGAATTTAGTTTTATGAATTTAACCGCAGATTAACACAGATAAATCACAGATAAATCATAGCAATCAATCTGCGTTAATCCGCGTGCATCTGCGGTTAAAAAATCATCAGCCTACAAATGCGGACGCAATCCATAATGACGGTAACGCCAATAATCTCGTAAAATGCGATCGTGATCGAAACACAATTCACGAGGAATCTGCCAAGGTTCAAAAAATTGTAAATTTTTAGCATCGTCGGCGGCTTGAGGTTCGCCCGTTGCAGAAGCCAAGAATACAATACTAATAGTGTGTTTGCGGGCGTCGCGATTGGGATCAGAATAAACGTAAAATTGCTCGATTAATTCTACATTCAAGCTCGTTTCTTCTAAAGCTTCGCGTTTTGCCGCCGTTTCTACCGATTCCCCGTAATCAACAAAGCCGCCGGGAATTGCCCAGCCGTAGGGAATATTGCGGCGTTCGATGAGTATGATCGGGCGATGGGGGCGATCGGCTAATTCGATGATAATATCAACAGTAGGAGCGGGATTTCTATAAGTCATATGCGAAGGAAGAAGGAAGGCACGACACGGATTTTGACACGGATACACGGATTAATTTCAACTGGTTCGGAGTTCCTTCTTCCTGCTGAATCATGCTAAACCGCGAATCAGTACGCGCTGCTTTTGCAAAACCTCTGCATAAAGCTTTTCCAACTCAGTAATATTCTGACTGAGAGTGTATCGCTCCATCGCCCGTTGGCGTGCTTTTTGACCAAGCAGGGCTCCGAACTCAGGATGGTCACAAAACAGCGGCAGCAAGGTTTGCAATTGACTCCGCACCCGCTGAGTGTTCAAAACAATCCCCGCGCCTTCCTCCAAGGCCTCGCCGTCAGCACCGGCATCGGTTGCCAAACAAGCTAAACCGCAGGCCATCGCTTCCA
The DNA here is from genome assembly GCF_036705385.1 of Microcoleus sp. B3-A4. Lineage (NCBI taxonomy): Bacteria > Bacillati > Cyanobacteriota > Cyanophyceae > Oscillatoriales > Microcoleaceae > Microcoleus > Microcoleus sp. B3-A4. The sequence continues at coordinate 15,056 of NZ_JAUBUI010000005.1, forward strand.
GCAGTGACAGGGACAGTCCCTCCACCAAAGAAGGCAAAATAAATACGTCTGCACCCCGGAGAATTTCGATCCGGCGTTCCTCCTCGGCGACAAATCCGAGCCACACAATGCCCTCCTCTTCGCCGTAAGACAGTTGCAGCGAGGCGGCTAGGGGCCCGTCGCCTACGATCGCCAACACGTTCCCCCGGCCAAAATTGCACTGTTTCCATGCCTTGAGCAGCGCCTCGACATTTTTCTCCGGGGCAATGCGGCCTTGGTAAACAAAAATTCGATCGGCTTTTAATCGCGACTTCAACCCCGAAGGCCCGGGCGAATACTTCACCGCGTCTACTCCGTTGGGAATCACGGCTACCCGTTCTTCCGGCACTCCCAAGCGCACCAAAATATCTCGCTGAATGTAAGAAAATACGATCGTCGAGTCGTAGTTAGCCAGAAACGGAGCGTAAAGTTGATACATCAGGTGTTGGGTTCCCGATGTCAAATTCCGCAATTTGCGATCGAACGGCGGGTGAAAAGTCGCCACCAGAGGCAAATTCAATTCTTGACAAATTTCCGGCAACAGAAAGTCTAGAGGCGAAAGCGTCAGGGAAGCGTGAACAACATCGGGTTTCAGCCGCCGCAGAGATTTCATCAGCACTGTGCGGGACTTGAGAGTGGGAATCGTATAAATTTGCGATTTGTAGTGACAGGGCAAAGAGACTTCGTTGCAACTAGCGGGCGAAAGCGAATTGGTATATGAGGTTTGAGCAATTCCCTTTCCCCATGAACCATTTGCCATGTTCCACCCCGTAGTGTTCCTGTCCAGTGGGCCCGCTTCTTGGGCAAAGTGCAGGAAACTGACCTGGTATCCCCGGTCTAGTAGTGCGTTGGTGACTTCCCTGGAGTAAGTGACGTTACCGCAAAAAGGTGATTTTTTTCCTAGCCAAGCGATGTGCATTCGAGTAAATCAAGGTTTGTTATTTTTTAGCTTCGATCGACTTTGCTATTACTGCTACGGGAAATATACCAGGTTAAGACACCGCCAGCGATCGCTAATCCTGCTAAAGCCAAAAATACTGTCGGTAAACCCAGAAATGTTTCGGCTACCCCGGCCAAAGCCAAGGGTAAACTCAAAGCGATATTAGTGGCATTGTTTTGCAGCCCGAAGACTTTTCCCCGCATTTCTTCTGGGGTTTCTGCTTGAATTGTTGTCTGCATCGGCACTCCCACCAATGAGGCAAATAAACCCAACAGGGTAATGAACAGCACCGAGAGCCACAAATGGTGTGTAAATGCAGAAAGGCCCATCAGAGCAACTGCCATGCCGATCGATCCGATTAAACTCAGTTGGGTGTGAGAAAATTTGTGGCCGAGATAGCCGACTGTCGCCGCCCCACCAGCCATGCCGACGCCCACCGCAGCCAGCAAAAAGCCAAATTGCGACGCTTTCATACCGGGGAGGATTTCTGCCAGCCGCACCGCTAGAACTGCCAAGGCTGCAAAAATGGAAAAGAGAATAATTAGTTGAATTAAAGCATTGCGGACTTTCGGTTGATCGTTGATGTAACGCAGGCCGTCTTTCAAATCTGCTAAGGGGTGTGGCGGTTCGTGTTCGGCATCGTTTTTTTCGCCTGTTTTCATCGACAGCAATAGCACTCCAGCGAAGGCGTAACTTCCGCCTACTACTAATTCTTTGCCGATGCCGAGTCCGCCGCCGATGTTGGAAAATAGGGTGTCGGCTAAAGCGAGTAAGGGTTCTCCGACTGCAAAGCCAATAATCACCGAACCCATCATGGTTGTGGTGTAGAGGGAGTTTGCCGATAGCAGGTGGCGGCGTTCCACAATTAGGGGAATCACTGACTGTTCTGCTGGGGCGAAAAATTGAGTTAGGGTCGAAACGAGGAATGTTACTAGCAGCAGCAAGCAGAATCCGAGCGGCAGTTGGCCGAGTTCCCACCCGTCAGAGAGCCACAGCAGTACGGGCAATGTTAAAACAAAGCCTCCCCGCAGCAGGTTTGTGGCTACGAGCACTGCTTTTTTCGACCAGCGATCGACATACACGCCTGCTGCCGCCCCGAACAGCACTGCGGGAATGGTAAAGGCGATCATGATTGCTGATACCCACCTGCTGATGGTTTGATCTGGCGCTTGAAAGCGGCTGGCTACGAGGGCGATCGTCAGTACGAGATAAACTTTATCTGCTAGTTGGGAAAAAACTTGCCCACTCCACAAAGCTAGAAAATTTCGGTTTTTCAGAACTGGCAGAAATCCAGTTTCTTTTTCGGGAGTTTCGGCTACTGCTTCGGAGAGTTCTGCTGCTGCGCCTGCTGTTGCCAGCGGTGGGATTGCTTCGGGTTCTTGGCTTTTGCCGTTGCTTGACTCTGTTTCGGGAGTTGTGGGATATTTATCCATTTCTGGGTCTTGGACGTTGCTCCATTGTCGATCGGCCAAGGCGGGTTCAGAGCGAAAATCGGGAAAATTTTCTCGTTCTTCCATTTTGTGATGGGTCACAGCTAAAACAGATATTGTCAAATCAGAATCGGACAGTCGCATCATAGGATTTGGGGTGGCTTGCCTGGGATGGTGGAGGTTGGGGGGATGGAAATTTCAAATTGAGGGGTTAACCCCTAAGTTTATTAATAATCTCGTAACTTTATCTCTATCTATTATCTGATGTCGCAACAACCTTGAGAATTTACCTGAAATGGCCGGCAGGTTCGGGTATCCCGCAGGCTGGGGGTGCGATGTACCATCACCCGTTCGCTTATTTAACTAAACACTCAAAATTTAAAACTCAAAACTCTCTAAGTAGGTATCGATCGAGCTTCCCGATCTAATCGTGCAACCTAAATGATACTGGGCATATTGTCGCAAAATATTTTCTACTGATACCCAAGTTGTTCGATCGGCAATCCCCTCTCCTAGTTCTGGACTAGCCAACTCTTGCAGCGCTGCTAATTCCTTAGCATTTATATGGAAATTTGTCAAGTGTTTGCTGCCATTCGTTTGCCGGGAACGGGAGGCGGATCTGGACAAGCTACCGGTTTCTAAAGAGAGTTCTGCCTCTAGGTTAGCTAGCTCGGACAAGCTGAAGGTTCCCCCAGAGGGTATACTAAACCCGGTTTGCCAGTTCGGATCGGTGAAATTTGGGATGAGCGGGTGTCTGGTGGCGCAGCAAACTTGGACTTGGGGTGCGAGGCCGGCTAAGGCTAGCAGGTGAAAAATGCCGTGGGTGAGGTGGGCGACAAGCACGGCGGCGGATTGGATTTCTGTGCGATCGGACAAACGCTCCAAACGGCTCAAATGTTCGCCCAGCAACCAAAAGAGTTCTTCTTGGGGCTCGTCGGAAAGGGCGCTGGCGATCGCCAATTCGGCCAGATATTGCGCGGCTGCGAGTTTCCCGAGATTGCGGCTCAAACCCGGATGGGATTCTACGGTGTTGGCTTGGGTAATTTTGTCGAGCGATCGGCCTTGGGCAATTAGCAATTCGTTGACAACAAATAATTCGCTTCTACCGCCAATGGTCGATCTGTGTTTGCGAACACCCGGTGCTACGGCTCGAATTAAGCCGAATTCCCGCGTCAAAATTGTCAGCACTCGATCGGATTCGCCGATGGGCGCACTCTTGAGATTGATTCCAGTTGCTTTGTAAGTTCGAGTCACTCGATTTTAGATTTTAGATTTTAGATTTTAGATTTACTACATTACTTCCGACAGTTTCATTGTCCTCGTTGGTAGATAGACCTGGAAGAGTCATTCTGCCGTTGGCAATCAAAAACTGTCCGAAGTATTGTTATTAGACAGTAGCAAAAACAGTCCAATAGGCAGAACTTTTAGTTGTAGGGTGCGTAAGGGCGAACCAATTCCCAATGAGCCATTACCAATTAGCCATTGCTAATCACTAATGACTAATGACTTTTATCTAGATTATCGCGCTGGCGGATTAATTCCGGACCACGAGAAGTCCCCAAACGAGTTGCCCCAGCTACTACCAAATCTAGAGCTTGTTCATGAGTACGAATTCCGCCGGCGGCTTTAATCCCAATCCGTCCCTTCGTAACTTCCTTCAGCAGTCGCACATCGTCAACTTTGGCCGGGCCAAAAAAGCCTGTGTTGGTTTTGATGTAGGCGGCGCCGGCTTCCATACAAATCTCAGCCGCTAATTGTTTTTCGGCATCGGAAAGGAGCGAACTTTCGATAATTGCTTTAATGGTGAGATTAGTTTCTTCGCAAATTTGGGCTAATTCCCGGTGAAATTCGTCGATTCTTCCAGCTTTCAACAATCCTAAGTTAACGGAGACATCTAACTCTACGGCTCCATTATCTGCAGCTTCTAGAGCTTCGTAAACTTTCACCGTTGAAGTCGAAGCACCGGTGGGAAAACCTATAACTGTACAGACTTTGGGACGTTTGCCGTGCAGCAGCTCAACTGCTTGTCGGACGTAGGCGGGATACACGCAAACTGTGACAAAGCCAAATCTCTCTGCTTGTTGGCAACAGTGTTCTACTTGCTCTGGCGTAGCGGTGGGGTCGATCAGGCCGTAGTCGATCAAGGGGGCAATATCGATGTCTGCCTGGTTTGCAGCCATTGCTGTTTTTTCTCCGAAGTAATTACTTCCTTATTATGTAGCGAATTTACCAAATCTTCGACCGAAAGCAGCCCGGGTACAACCCCCCGCATTCCTCCGTGAGGTCGCTTTCTCCAATTCTCCACTTCTTGAATCTAAAATCTAAAATCGATCGACTTTACTCGGGATGTTAGCAAGTATAAATACTCAATTTGCTGCTCGTAAAAACTCTTGTGGGGATTGGTTGACTAATTTATGTCAAAAAAATATTTTGGTATCTCCCTTTAGATATATTTTTGATCTTTCTTTAGGTATACTTTGTTAAAAGAGTTGCGGTAGAGCCTGCGTCAGCTACGCTAGGGCAGAGCCTGGTAGCGGCTACTGTTTTTACTTTTAGTAGTGCTTTAAAAAAATAAAAGCCAGTGCCAAGCATGAATCATTTAGAACTCGAACAAGAAATTGGGAAGATGGCTAGAGCGATGATGACTCGCAATAGCTTAATTGGTAAGGATTTGATTGCGGATCTCAGAGGGCGGCTGTCTGTTGACAGTGTAGCTGCTTTGATGATTGTCAGTATTGAGCGTTTGATTTGGTATGACTGCGAGTCCGTACTCTGGAGTTTGAGTTATTTGATTCCTGCTGACGTGATGGAAGAAATTCGCCGGATTACTGCGTTGGTTGTTTGCCAGCGGTTGATGGGCAAGGGTTTTGTGCTGGGCAAAGATTTTAGTATTGACGCAACAGGCCAGTTGCTGTTGAGTGAGAATGCTAAAACAGCGGTTGTGGTTGCTTGAATAGGGCAAGCATAAGTTCGATCGCACTGTGAGATTTGCAGTTAGACTTGGCGCGCCCTAGGACTCTTTGTGTAACTGCAAACCTAATTCGGGATGCGGTGGTTAGATTTGCGCGATTCACGTAGAGTTAACATTCGCAGCAGCTCTAAAAAAAGATGAGTGCGGTTAGATAAAAGAGCATTTTACCAGAGGAAAATAGTTAGTTTCGACCGCAAATTGTTGAGGTTGTTACAGGTAGTGTGTACGGGCGATCGCCCTGTATCAAAAGTTTCCGATTTTTAGTGGAATTACAGTTTTACTCCCAGTAGGATTTCAGCTAGAATCATCCTTAAGATAGATACGAAATATTATGAACTTAATTCAAAACTTGGAAGCGGCTTGGTATTACCATCTGGGTTCGCGCCACCTCGAAGCTAACGATGATCATGGTGCTCTGGCGAACTTTAACAGAGCTTTGAAGTTGCAATCAGATCATTATAAGGCTTGGTTCGGCCGAGGTATGGCTCTGGGGAAATTAGAACGGCACTTAGAGGCGCTGAAGAGTTTTGATGAGGCCTTGGCGGTGGAGCCGAATGCGAGCTTTGGCTGGCACAACCGGGCTATTGCTTTAGGAAAGTTGGGCCGCTGGTTGGAGGCTCTCAACAGTTTTGACCGGGCTCTGGAATTCAGTCCGTGCGCGGCGAGTATTTGGCACAACCGGGGACTGACGCTGATCGATATGGGGCTGTACGAGAAGGCGGTTCTGAGTTTCGATCGCTCTTTAACTTTGCACCCGGACGCTGCTTGGGCGTGGTACAACCGAGGTAATGCCTTGTTGGAACTCAAGCTTTACTATCAGGCGCTCAACAGTTTTGAACGGGCGATCGAGTTTAAGCCTGACGACGCAAAGGCTTGGTACAATCGCGGTATAGCTGCGAACTATATGGGACTTTACAAACAAGCAGTGGCTAGTTTTAGCCGCTCGATCGCTCTACAACCGGGTAGAGCCGATGCTGTGGGCGAACGGAGAGTTGCTTTGGAGAAATTAATAGGTTTAAATCAGAGAAATGTCAAGTTTACTCCCACATCTGAGCGTCCCTTTGAAGATTATTTGATTTGGTACAACCGGGGTGTGGAATTGGCGCGAAAACGCTCCTACTCTGAGGCGATTGCTTGCTACGAAACAGTCTTAGAAATAAATCCTGATTTTGCTAACGCTTTTTACAATAAAGCTTGCTGTTATGCGCTACTGGGATTTGCTGATTTGGCCCTTGACAATTTGCAGCGGGCTGTTGAGTTTATCCCTAGTTTATACCGAGAGCTAGCTTTAGCTGACTCGGATTTAAGCTGCATTTGGAAACAAGAACGTTTTGAAGCGCTGATCCAAGGTTGATATTACGCAAAAAACAGCTCGCCCAATTGGCGAGCTGTTTTTTTGGGCGGCGCAAATTCGATCGCCCGACAGTATTTGTGCAATCTTTGCTATTGCACAGAAACTCGGATTGAGGACTTGACCGGCCTCTTGGCAACTACGATTACCCGGTAAGTTCCGGACTCGGGGAGTTGAGCAAAAGTTTGACCTTCGCCTTGATCCAGGAGTGCTCCCGACGGAGATTGGATCGCCAGATCTAGATTTTTGTTGCTAGATCTCGCCCTAATTGTCTGTCCCTGCTTGCCTTGAAGCGTGATGGGCTGGATTTGGTAGCCGGACATTTTGAGTTTGACTGTGGCTTGTGTTTCCTTGAATGCTATGGGAATTGCGCGATCGGGCCTATAAGTCCACTTGGCGTTAAAATCGCGTCCGAGTACGAAGCTGGTGGTTTCACCTTTCGGGGTAACTCGCACGCGGTAGATGCCGGACTCTGGCAACTGGCCCATCCACTGATTGTCTGTTTTTTCAATAACCCCCATATTTTCACCATTGGGACTGTACAGTTCGGCTGTCAGTTGTCCCGCCCACAGGGAGAGAGTGAGTTCTCGCCCTTTGACGCCTTCAAAAATATAGGTGGTGGGTTGGTTGATGGTTTCTCGGATTTCCGAGGTTGACATTCGCTCGATCGGTTCGAGGTTGGGAACTGATTCAGAGGTAACGGGTTTGTTAAGGGTTTCTCTAATTTCCGAGGCAGCCATCAGCTCGCTCGGCGCAATTTTGGGGGCTACTGGGCTGGCAAATACTGATTTTGCCGTCATCATGAGTAGCATTCCAGTCAGTAAAATTAGTTTTTTCATGTCGCACTTCCGAAGGGGGGTAAAGAGTTGTATATGGTTACTTGTGTTTGCCTGTTTTCACCGGATTATATCTGGCGATCGCACAGCGGCTACAGGAGCATCTAGGATACACGTAAATATCCCGTACTGGCACAAAACCTGCTGGTAGCAAATTGGCAGTGCGGGAGCTAAGTAGTAGCCTCAGTTTGTCGGGACATTTTAATGATACTCCTTACGCATAATATCATCACAGAATATTAGTAATTTTGTGGAGGAGAATTAAAGCTTTTTCCCAGGATCTTGCTAAAGAAATGCCCCCACCCAAAAAACGCGGTGTCTGGGATTCTGGCTGTACCCTGCTACTAGAAAACGGTAAGCACCCCCACGGGGTGAGAGCCCGTAGTGTTACTTCATTTTTGATGATCGTCTAATTATGTAGGGCGCTGCCAACCGCACATTACCATATTTGTAGCGCGTGCAACCCTTGCTTTCGTAAGTTTTGATACTGTATTTTTCTAGGGCAGATTTAGTCAGAAACTCTCATACAAACGAGTTTTTAACTGCCAAATTCGCCCTCACCTACGAGGTTAATTCGTATTACGAACCTGCCAGGATTTGCAGATAAGCTTGTACTGTTTTGGACAAGCCCATTTCTAGGGCTTCCGCAATTAAAGCATGACCGATCGATACTTCTAGTATATCAGGAATAGAGCAAAATTTAGCTAAGTTTTGCAAATTTAAATCATGTCCGGCATTCACTCCCAAACCTGCTGATTGAGCGGCTTTAGCTGCTAAGACATATTGTTGAAAAACAAATTCTACTCTACCTTCGCGAAAAGCAGTCGCGTAGGGTTCCGTGTACAATTCTACTCTATCTGCTCCAACTTCTTTTGCTAGCGGCATGAGAGCAGCATCTGCGTCCATAAACAAGCTGACTCTGATGCCGTGGTTTTTTAATTTTTCAATAATTGGTAAGAGCCGATCGCGATTTTCGGGAATATTCCAACCGCTATCCGATGTTAGCACGTCTGGAGCGTCAGGGACTAAGGTACACTGAGCCGGTTTTACGTCGCAAACTATATCCATAAATGGCGGCTGAAACGGATTTCCTTCTATGTTAAACTCAACCGTTAGCATTTTAGCTAATTCGTAAACATCGGCAGCTTTGATGTGCCTTTCGTCGGGGCGGGGATGGACTGTAACGCCATGAGCTCCGGCGGCAATTACTGTTTTTGCGGCTTCCGTAACGCTGGGGATACCGATGTTTCGAGAGTTTCTGAGGAGGGCGATTCTGTTGATGTTAACGCTGAGTTTAGTCATGGGATGTTACTCTTTAAGGTTGATGCTACTATGTTAATCGCTTTCGGTACGAAACCTTGAGCCTATTGCGTTCGTGTTGGGGTGTTATCAAAGTAAAAATTAGCTTCTGCAAGCGGTAAACTTTCTGCAAAAAAAGCTTCAGCTATTTGCTGTTTGGCTGCCAAATCTTCAAGGTTGGCAATGCAGAAAAGCGGTGCGATGCGATGGACTATTTGAGGCGGAAAATCTCGGGTGAAATATTTTAGTTCAAAGTCGTATCTGTGGGGACGGTAAATCATGCCCAACAGTTCGACTAAGGGTAGAAGCGTCCAATTGTGATAGTTGCCGATCGCATCTACTAAATGTTCGCGATAAATCTCTTTTTTAACCAGAGGTTGCAGCAAATCGAAACGGATTTTAATTTCGTTGAATCGGGTTTGCATTTGGGATAAATGATGGTTTTTATCCAAAAGATGGGGTACAGCTAGATTAGCTTTGTCAAAGGCGATCGGGACTTGTCCGTGCCTCTCTATTTCCAGAAAATCGTTGCGGCTGCTGCGCCGAAAAACGGCAAAATCAATTAGCAAAAACGGCGGGGTTTCTTTGAGCCGCCAGAAGCACTGCGATTGACCGTGCCAAGCGGGTTCGGGAACTCGATATTTGAGTTCGATTTCGGCAATTTCGGCGAGGGCTTTTTCAACAATCTCAAAGGTTTCTTCCACGCAGTTATCTTCAACCACAACGGCAATATCGAGGTCTGACCACTCGTCGGTGTATCCGTGGGCTGCTGAACCTCCTTGCCACAAAGCGAGAACAAAATCTAAAGGTTGTAAGGTAGAAACAATCTTTTCGAGAATGATTTGTCTCATGGAATCAAGCTATACTGTTTGTTTTCCCTGGCTTGCACAAGTTTAACAAACGATCGCGTGTTGAGATTGCTCCGCGACAGTTGTCCGAGGAGTTGCTAATGCTTCCGGTTGTGAACTGCTGCCAAAAATTACACGCTAAGCTGCAAGGGATAGTGGCAATCTTTGGGATAGTGCGATCGCCCGCGATTGAAAATCAGCCTTATATTGTCAGAATCAGAAACTTGCCCGCTGTCCGGTAACATGAGAAAGGATTAATTTTTAACAGCGCGGCATGGCTACTATTTGGGAACTCGACTTTTACAGCCGTCCAATCCTAGACGAGCGAGAGAAAAAAAAATGGGAAGTGTTGATCTGCGAAAGCCCGCTGAATGTAAGCGACAAGGCCGAATCTCTGTTTCGTTACTCGCAATTCTGCTCCAGTTCTACCGTGAATTCCCTGTGGCTGGCGGGTGCAATTAAAGAGGCGATCGCCGCAGCACCGAAACGACCCGAAAAAATCCGCTTTTTCCGCCGCCAAATGGCGAACATGATTACTAAAGCCTGCGATGACTTGGACATTCCCGCCGCCTGCAGCCGCCGCACCCTCGCCCTTAGCCTGTGGCTGGAAGAACGGATGCAAGACGTTTATCCCGGCGAACCGGGCTATCAAGCGGTTGTGAACCCGAGCGTTCAATTTATACCCGAAACGCCAGTTGCGCTGCCGGATGCTTTAATAGGCGAAAAATGGGCGTTTGTGAGTTTGCCGATGGCCGCTTTTGACGAAATGTCCGAGTGGGATATCGGATTTGGCGAAGCTTTCGGACTGCCGATGACACGCCTCGCCCCTGAAACGCAAATTCCGGGACTAATTATCTACTCGTCGAGAGCAACAGCCCTGGCAGGTTGGATGTCGGGCTTGGAGTTGGCTTTTCTGAAATTTGAGAGTGGCCCACCCGCTAGGCTGGTATTAGATACGGGAGCTAACGATCGCTGGATTTTAGCTAATCTCAGAGACGCAGCAACTGAGAGAGAAGCGAAAGGATTTGAAGCCGCGAAAAAACAAGCAAAACAAGTACATTTCTTAGCAATTCAGTCGAATCCCGAATCGGAATCTTTTGCAGGATTCTGGTTGCTGCACGAACTAAATATTTAGTCGCTCGCTGGGCAATAACTGATATCGGGCAGCATTCTCAATCAGATTTAAGCAACCGGGTTTTTTCAGGAAAAATCTCGGCTTTTAGAGCTGAACCGCAGCAAAAAAGTCGGTTTCTGACCGCAGCCAAAAACAGATACCGTCCCACGTACTCCTGTGGTGGAGATATTAAAATTTTAGATTCTAGTTCAAGTTCCCAGATTTATCTGTGGAGTAAATCTAAAACCTAAAATCTAAAAGCTAAAATCGACGCTAAGCGGTTGGCAAGATGCAAACAATCACAAATGCGTACAATCTTGCGATCGTGCATTCCACCAGTTTCCCTAAAGAATCTAAATGTATGCCCGCGATCCAAACCCATACCCAGTAAATCATTGCCAATTCTTTAATCGAAAATCGAAAATCGAAAATCGAAAATAGTATTACCGATCGCCCATTACCAACCACCGAGAACAATGACCAACCAGCAATCAGCAGAACAACTGTTAGAACTAGCCACCAAAGCAGGTGCAGAAGCTGCTGAGGTATTGGAATCGCAATCGCTGTCAAGGCCGGTCTTTTTTGAAGCAAACCGCCTCAAACAGCTAGAAACCGCCCAAGCAGAAGGCATTGCACTGCGGCTGTGGCGGGATGGGCGGCCGGGTTTGGCGGTGGCCTACGGGCCCGTGGAACTGCAAATTTTGGTGGACAGGGCGATCGCACTTTCGCAACTCAACGAACCGGAAACCATCGAACTCGGCACCGGTGAGAAAGTTGTTTATCCCGATCGCGGAGTGTCGGTGCCGGCAGAACAGCTAGTAAACTGGGGAAAAGAGGCGATCGCGATCGTCCGCGAAGCCTATCCAGAAAGCCTCTGCACCGCCGAACTCGACTGCGAAATCGAGAGCACCCGCTTGGTGAACACCAGAGGCTTGGATTCCAGTCACACCGACACCACTCTCAGCGGTTACTTATCAGCAGAATTAGTGCGGGGCGAAGATTTCCTCAACATTTGGGAAGGCGAAACCGAACGCGGTACTCTCGACTTAAACACCAGCGCCAGACGAGTTTTGCAACGTTTGGAATGGGCGAAAGACAATGTAGCCCCCGCCACGGGCCGCGTGCCGGTGCTATTTACAGCCAAAGCCGCCGATTTGCTGTGGGGGACGGTGTGTGCGGCGTTGAACGGCAAACAGGTACTCGAAGGCGCTTCGCCTTGGAACGATCGATTGGGCCAACAAGTGACATCGCCGCTTGTCACCCTCTCGCAGCAGCCGGATATCGGGCCCTATAGCTGTCCCTTTGACGACGAAGGTACTCCCACTCGGGCGATCGTCTTTATCAACAGCGGAGTGTTGCAGCTATTTTATACCGATCGCACCACCGGTCGAGCCTTGGGTAGCGGCACCACCGGCAACGGATTTCGCCCGGGTTTAGGCAGCTATCCGACACCGAGTTTGTTCAATGTTTTGATTAAACCAGGTTCGCTTTCGCTAATCGATTTAATCGCTCAATTAGACGACGGAATTGTAGTCGATCAAATGCTTGGGGGCAGTGCTGGAATTTCCGGCGATTTTTCAATTAACGTCGATCTCGGCTACCGAGTCAAAAAAGGTCAAATAGTCGGCAGAATCAAAGACACGATGGTAGCTGGCAACGTTTACAGCGTCCTCAAACAATTAGTAGAATTGGGAGGAGACTCCGAGTGGAACGGTTCTTGCCACACACCGTCTCTAATTGTAGAGGGATTGTCCGTCATAGGCAAGAATTAAAGGCAATTGCCAGTTGTTAGTAGTCAATTGTTAGTAATCATCAATCATCAATCATCAGTCAACAGTCAACAGTCAACAGTCACCAATTCCTAATTCCCACACATAATATGCGTATCTGTTTTATCGGCGATTCTTTTGTAAACGGTACTTGCGATCCAAAATGTCTCGGTTGGACAGGACGGATTTGCGCTGCCGCTTGCGGACAAGGACACGATATTACCTACTACAATTTAGGAATAAGGGGAGAAACCAGTGCCGATATAGAAACTCGCTGGTTCAGCGAAGTTTCTTGCCGCTTACCTCACTACAGCGACGGCCGAATCGTATTTTCCTTTGGCGTCAATGACACTCACCTAGAAAAACAAAAAACTCGCATAGAAGTTGAGAAATCAATTGAAAATGCCCGAGCTATTCTCACGTCAGCTAAAGAAATATTTCCCGTATTAATGGTAGGGCCACCGCCAGTTATCGATGCCGATCGCACAAGCCGGATTGCCAACTTATCCGAACAGTTTTCTCAAGTTTGCAGCGAGTTAAACGTGCCTTATCTAGATGTTTGCACCCCGCTGCAAAAATCGGAAATTTGGCAAAAAGAACTTACCGAAAACGATGGCTCCCATCCCGGCGCCGCCGGTTACGCTGAATTGGCTAAAATAGTTCACAATTGGAGCGGTTGGAAGGCTTGGTTTAAAAATATCAATATATCAGACCAAGAAACAGTAACGCTGTTCCGAGCAGTCGGAAAAAAAGAAATGGAACTGATTAAAGAAAGCGATTTTATGGAATTTCCGCCGCGCTTATCTTTTCAGCCTACTTTTTATCCCGTGCTTCAAAAAGCCTATGCCATACAAATCGCGCGAGATTGGAATACAAAAGATGCAGCATCGGGATATTTCGGCTATGTTACCTGCTTTCGAGTGGCGGCAGAATTCTTGGAAAAATATCCCGTACAAACTGTGGGCAGTTCTAGTCACCAAGAATATTGGATTCCCGCAGAAGAATTGAGCGAATTTAATCGCAATATAGTTGGAAAAATTGAAATTTTTGCTGAATATCAACCCTAAACTAGGAGCGAAGTATGCTGGAATTCAATCAATTTGAAGTTGTGAGTTTTGACTGCTACGGTACTCTGATAGATTGGGAAAGAGGGATATTGCCAGCCTTGAAACAATTGCTGTCAAATCGGGACATTCATTTCAGCAATGACGGCATTTTAGAGCTTTTTGCTGAATGGGAATCCGAACTAGAAAACCAGAATCATCCTTATATAAAATATCGGGATATTTTGCAAAAAATAGTTAAAAAATTCGGAAAAAAAATTAATTTTGCACCGACAGAAACAGAAATAAAATGTTTGGTTGATTCCGTCAAAAATTGGCAACCATTTCCCGATACCGTTGCAGCCTTGGAAGCACTCAAGCAGAAATACAAACTGGCAGTAATTTCCAATATTGACGATGACTTGTTTGCTGAGACAGCCAAACACTTAAAAGTTGAATTCGACTGGTTGATTACTGCGGAACAAGTGCGATCGTACAAACCGTCAACTCGCAACTTTGAAATAGCCCTAGAAACAATGGGAATTTCTACTGACAAACTCCTGCACGTTGCTCAGAGCACCTATCATGACATTGTACCAGCCACATCAATGGGAATCTCAACGGTTTGGGTAAATCGCAGACACGACAAAGCAGGATTTGGGGCGACACTGCCGGCCAGCGGTCAGCCAGACTTGGAAGTGCCGAATTTAAAAACATTGGTGGAAATGATAGGGTAAACAACCGCAGAGTAACGCAGATTAGTAAAATTCATCTGGGTTAATTTTGGTACACCTCCGGTTAAAAATTAGTTATATTTTGCCAAGTCGAACGATTTTTCGCTAAAGTGCGATCGAGCAGACAATTATCAGGCCATCTACGCTATTTATGCCGTATATAACTATCCCTAAACAACTTAGGGAACCTTCCAGGGTCATCAAATCTCAACTTTTTTTACGGCCGAAACGCCTCGCTATTTTTGAAGCTTGTCTGATCGGGTTAGTTTCAGGACTGGCTGGCGTTTTGCTCAAATCAGGAGTCGGATGGCTCGGCAGTTGGCGAGTTGCTACCTCGACATTAATTCCAGCTTGGATCTTGCTTCCGGCTGTTGGTTTATTTGGCGGGTTGCTGACAGGTTTCTTGGTTGAGCGTTTTGCTCCTGAAACTGCCGGCAGTGGCATTCCTCACGTCAAAGCTGCTCTGGGCGGCGTCAATCTTGCCTTAGATTTGCGAGTAGCTGTCGCCAAACTTCTGACCACTATTTTAGCCGTTGGTTCCGGTTTAACTTTAGGCAGGCAAGGCCCGACTGTCCAAATAGGAGCATCTTTGGCCGGCTGGATAGGTCACTTGATGCCTACTTCCCCAGACTACCGCCGACAATTGATTGCTTGCGGTGCTGCTGCGGGATTGGCTGCTGGTTTCAATGCTCCCATTGCCGGAGTTCTTTTTGTAGTTGAAGAACTGCTGTATGACGTTTCGGGATTGACTTTAGGGACTGCCATTATCGCTTCATTTATTGGTGCAGTTGTCTCGCAGCTTTTGGGCGGCGATAGTTTAAGTTTGAACCTTCGCGAGTACCAAACCAGTTTTGATGCTCAGGAAATCCCGTTCTACATACTATTAGGAGTTTTAGCGGGATTGCTGGGAGCTTTGTTCACCAAAGGGATTATTGCTAGCTTGCAATTTAACAGGCGATCGCTCAAATTAGCCTTACCAATGCGAATTGCTATAGCTGGCGTAATCTGCGGTTTAGTAATAGGTTTTCTCCCAGAAACTTTCCGCGATAATACGGGTTTACGGGAGTTTATGCTGACCGGTGAAGCAAGCGGGATAACGAGTTTAATTGCTTTTATAGCTCACTTTTTTCTAACAATTATTTCCTCGGCTTCTGGGGCTCCGGGAGGATTGTTTTCCCCTTCGCTAGTTATGGGTTCTGCACTAGGTCACATGGTGGGCATTGTGCAGGCAGATTCCCTGGGCATAGGTTTGCCGGTAACTTACGCTTTGGCGGGAATGGGAGCGTTTTTTTGCGCGGTTACTAGAGCGCCGATTACTGCGGTAGTAATTGTCTTTGAAATTACGGCGGATTTCAAATTAGTGCTGCCTTTGATGATCTGTTGTGTAGTTGCTTATTTAGTCGCAGAAAAGGTAGAAAGTGGCTCGCTGTACACTCGCCTTTTGGAGTTTAACGGCATTCACCTGACAAAGGCAAAAGCTGCGAGCAATACTTTGAGCGACTTGTACGCAGATGACGTGATGCAGCGCCGAGTTGAAACTCTTTCGAGTTTGCTGAGTTTCGATGAAGTGATCCAGGCTTTTTCGCGATCGCACCACCGAGGATTTCCAGTCGTTGAAGATGGCAAATTAGTCGGAATTGTCAGTCAAACCGATTTGGCAAATGCCCGCGAGCGCAATTTTTCGGGAAACTCGCTGCTCAAAGAATTTATGACTGTACAGCCGATCGCAGTCAAAGCAAAGGATACTTTAAGCGAGGTATTGTACAGGCTCAACAACTACAATATCAGCCGCTTGCCAGTCGTAGAAGGTCGGCGTTTGGTCGGAATTATTACCCGCAGCGACATTATCCGAGTTGAATCAGATCGCCTCAGCGGAGAAACAACCCAGGGCCCGCATCCAGAACCTTCCTATGTTGTCTATCAAACCAGAGCTCCGCAAGTCGGAAACGGCCGCTTATTAGTGCCGCTTTCCAACCCCCAAACAGCACCTGCTTTGCTGCGGCTGGCGGCCGCGATCGCGCGCGATCGCAATTACGAATTAGAATGCCTGCAAATCATCTTAGTACCGCGCAACAGTTCCCCCTCAGAAACCGCAGTCCGGACAACAAAAAGCCGCCGCCTGCTGCAACAAGCCGAACGAATTATTCGCAATTGGAACTTGCCAGTACACACTCAAATACGGGTAGCTCATGACGTGCCTCACGCGATTTTAGAGACAATTAAGGATCGACATATCGATTTAATTTTGATGGGATGGCAAGGCGAAAGATCCACCACGGGACGCATTTTTGGTGATGTGGTCGATACCGTTATTCGGCAAGCCGGCTGCGAGGTTATTTTGGTTAAATGGAGCGAAAAAATATTAGCAACCCGCAAGAAAAATGAGTTTTCCGCCGCTCTTAGCGAGCGGAAATATGCGTCTATAGAATGGGACTTAAATGCCGAAGGAGTTGACGGCGCAGATCATCCCACGGCGAGATCCTCAGATTCATCAGCGACTCCTGAGACTGAAATTTCCCCGCCGAATTCAGACATTCCAGCCCCAGAATTGGGACTGCATACACTGATGGGTTTGCACCGCTGGTTGGTGCCTATTCGCGGCGGTTACAAGCAAGCTGCGGCTTTGCGGCTGCTACCTGCTTTAGTGGCTGCGAGTGCTGTACCGGAGATTAAATTGTGTCAGGTTCACCAGCCTTCTGGTGCAGAACCCGATCGCGGTGAATTAAAGCAAGCGGCGGAGTTTATCAAGCGCAGGGTTAGCTGTTCGATAATAGCGACTTCGGTTTGCGCTAAATCGGTTTCTGATGCTTTAATTGATTTGGCTCAGAACGATCAGTGCGATGCGATCGTCTTGGGAGCGAGCCGCGAAGGGTTGTTGAAGCAGGTGATTCACGGGAACATCCCGGAAGCTGTCGCGCGCGGGTGCGACTGTACAGTCATTTTAGTGCGATCGGCCAATTAGTCATTAGTTAGTTGTTATTTTTTATTTATTAATTTTTATGGTGGTCTTTTAGTGTTCTAGTTTTGTCCCCAGGCAGAGCCTGGAAATACATACCCGGAGGCTTTGTCTCCAATAAATAATAAGTAATAACAATAAATATGGTTCACTTTAACGTTGGTTTTCAACACTTTAACTCCTTCGCTGATATTACGCTATCCCTGGCGCAAACTTTAGACAAAATGGGAATTCCCATTTCTGTCGAACCTTCAACAATTGCCTCTCAGATCACCGACAATTCCACAACTGAAGAAAACCACCTGCTAGAAAAGTGGATGAACACCGCCCCATCAGACTTATTTCAGATAAAATGGTCTCATTACTGGAAACCTTATTTTTTAAAAGAACTCAAGGGACATCTCAATTTTGAACTTTTTGCTATCAACTACGAATTCACTAAAAACACTGATGATTATGATTACTGGATTTACGATGCTGTCAATAACTTATCCCACAAACTAGCCGTCAGCCAATATTCTAAAAACGTCTTAATAAAAGCTGGATGTCCGCCTGACCAAGTATCAGTCATGCCTCTAGGTTTCAATCCTTTAATATCGCAACTCTATTTTCCTAGACCGCAAAAAAACAAAAAAGATGTAAAGTATATTCTACACATGACCAATTCTTTTGATTTGTATAGATTTGGCACGGATCTCGCCATCCAAGCTTTTTGGGAAGAGTTTAGAGATGATTCTAAGGTAGAGTTAATAATCAAAGATGGCGGCAAACATCCAGATCTTATAGTGGAACATCTCGTAAATATCGAAAAACAATTCGGTAAGTTCAAGTCAAGAATTCGGATAATGCCTAAATTTTGTAATAAAGCAGAACTAGCTGATTTATACTTGTCAGCCGATGCTTTTTTAGCTCCCTTTCGCGGCGAGGGTTTTGCGATTAAAATTTTGGATGCCTTTGCTGCGGGTTTACCCGTCGCTATGACTATGTATGGCGGCCCGACTGAGTACGCCAATTCTGATAACTGCTATCCCATTGCTTACGATCTAATTCCCGTCGGAAAGTGTTACGATACTCAGTATCTAAAAATTACAAATGCTCCTCATTGGGCCGAGCCAAATGTTCAGTCTGTTCGCCAACAGTTACGAAAAATTGTTGAAGACCCGATGCGTTTTCAGGTAGCTCAAAAAGCTAGAGAGACGGCGGATTTGTTTAATTGGGAAGCTGCCGCTCAAAAATTGCTAAGATTAATGCGAAAGTTGTTTTAGGAGCAGAAATTATGGGACTCGAACGCAAAATGTTTAGGGGAATGTTTGCACCGGGGGAAATGGTACGATTGAAACAGCCTTGTTTTACTCCCGGGCGATTGTTTGAGCCAGGAAAATATAACGCTGATGAGTTGCCGGATATCGCTTTTGATATGGGTTTGGTAGACCATTTGCCGCCCGTCAAAAGCAACAGTTCAGAAAATCTCAATGCCCAGAACCCACCAGATCAAAACCTTGAGGACTAAACTCCCGTTTGCAGAAAGGACTTCAGTCCTGAAAATCTCCGTTTGTAGTAAGGACTTCAGTCGTGAAAAATAAAATAATCAAAGACTCAAGTCCTGACTGCAAAAAAGATAAACCCAATTTAACCATTTTGCTCTATCTGGGCAATTAACTCTGTCAAAACTTTGCTAGCTTTATCATTCTCAATCTGACAAGTTCCGGCATTCTGGTGTCCGCCGCCGCCATATCTTAACATTAACTCCCCAATATTAGTTTTAGAAGTTTTGTTAAAGATTGATTTGCCAACTGCAAAAACAGTATTTTGTTGTTTCAGTCCCCAAAGTACGTGAATCGATATATTACATTCGGGGAACAAAGCATAAATTACAAAACGATTCCCCGCATAAATCACCTCTTCGTTACGCAAATCCAAAACAACTAAATTATTATAAACTTGGGCGCAGCGCTGTATTTGCTCTTTAAATTTTTCTTCTTGCTCGAAGTAGAGGTCTACTCTTTCTTTCACATCAGGAAGCTGCAATATTTCATCGATGGTATGATTTTTGCAGTAATCGATTAACTGCATCATTAACTGATAATTGGAAACTGTAAAGTCTTTAAACCTTCCCAACCCGGTTCTGGCGTCCATAATGAAGTTTAACAGCACCCATTCTTGCGGATGCAGAACCTCTTCTTGGGCAAATTGAGCGGAATCTGATTTGTCAACGGCCGCCATCATCGCCTCAGAAATATCAGGAAACTTTGCTTTGCCTCCATAATATTGGTACAGTACCCTAGCGGCAGAAGCTGCATAGGGATCGATGATGTGGTTAATTTTGATTTTCTCGTGTCTGAGAGTTTCGCTGAAATGGTGATCGAAAGCTAGATGAACTCCTTCAACATAGGGTAAATTGGTGCTAATATCGTTATTTGTTATTGCGATTTTTCCATCCTGCATATCTTTAGGATGCACGAATTTAATCTCGTCGATCATATCGAGTTCTTTGAGCAAAACGGCACAGACAAGACCGTCAAAATCGCTGCGGGTGACTAATCTGTATTTTTTAGTGAGTGGCATATGCTTCTGTGATAGGGAGGAACTGATCACCAGCTAATATAACGTATTACCCGATCGCTTTCCAATATGAACGCAGACCCTTACGCTTGGATAGAGAAGGCCCTTGACACAGTTCGCCGTGCCGATTGGTATAGATCGCCACTATCGATCGATAGTTGCCCTGGGCCTGTGGTAAAGTTAGCAAGCCACAGGCTGATTAACTTTGCCAGCAACGATTATCTGGGACTTGCCGGCCATGACAGGTTAATTCAAGCTGCTATGGCTGCCACTAAGGAATTTGGTACGGGTGCGACGGGTTCGAGGTTGGTCAGCGGACACCGGGATTTGCACCGACAGCTAGAACAAGCTATTGCTAATTTAAAACAAACTGAAGATGCTTTAGTATTCAGTTCGGGATATTTGGCGAATCTAGGGGCGATCGCATCCGTTGTCGGCAAGCGCGATTTGATATTATCTGACAAGTACAACCATTCGAGCCTGAAAAACGGAGCCACACTCAGCGGTGCAACTGCCCTAGAGTACAATCACTGCAATCTTGAGGATTTAAAGGCCAAGCTAGAGCAAAATCGCGCAAGATACCGCAAGTGTTTAATTATTACCGATAGCGTCTTTAGTATGGATGGGGACTTGTGTCCGCTACCGCAGTTGTTGGCTGTGGCCGACACCTTTAACTGCATGGTATTAGTAGATGAAGCTCACGCTACAGGAGTTTTCGGTGCTAGCGGTGCCGGTTGTGCAGAACATTTCGGGTGTACGGGAACACCGCTGATTCAAGTGGGGACACTCAGCAAAGCTTTGGGAAGTTTAGGTGGTTACGTTGCCGGCTCTGCTGCTTTAATTGATTTTCTGCGTAATCGAGCTGCGACTTGGACTTATACTACAGCATTGACGCCTGCTGATGCGGCGGCTGCTTTGGAAGCTGTGAGGATTGTACAGCAAGAACCAGAACGCCGAGTTCGGTTGCGACAAAATATCGAAACTTTCAAATATTGCGCGCTTACCAATCACCAATTACCAATTAGCAATTCCCTCTCCCCAATTTTCAGTCTTCCGTTAAAAAATGCAGCGGCAGCTTTAACAGTAGGGAGCAAACTCAAGGACATGGGTATTTTTGCTCCGGCGATTAGGCCTCCGACTGTAAGTGTCAGTCGAATTCGGATTTCGCTGATGGCAACTCACGAGCTCGCACACATTCAGCAGTTGGTAGAGGCGCTGAAGCAAGTTTTGAGTTTTGAGTAAATGTTGGGTGGACACCGCGCACCGCTTGACTAAATGTAAATGTTGGGCATCGGGCATCGGGCATCGGGCATTGGACATTGGACATCGGGCATCGGCCTAATGACTAATGACTACTGACTTTTGATTGTCAAGATCTCGCTATTGACTTATGGCCAATCTTATACAGGAGTTTGGTCGCTCGGTCAACAACTGTAAATTTTTTGTAAATTTAGATACTTTTTGGAATTTAGCGCTATATTAGAGAAGTAGCAGGTACACCAAATTTAATATAAGGAACGTCCACCATGAACACAAATCGTCAAAACGTAAAAAAAGTAGCAGAAACCCACCGCGCTAACATTCACAAGCAACTGATGCACCGCATAGAAGTAGCGAGATCCAGTGGCAATCAAGATTTGGTTCGGGTGCTTGAAGAGGAAATGAGACAGCTTTAAAGAAGCTGCAACTAGAATTTGCCCGTAGTTTGGTTTAGAGGGTTGTGCGAGAAATGCAGAATTCCGGCAACCGCTACCTGTGAAGTTTTGAATCCTCTCTTAGTTGGTAGGAAAAACCCCGGTTTCTTGAAGAAACCGGGGTTTTTTATTGAGAAGGAAGAAAAAAGAAGGAAGAAAAAACACTCCTAAACGCACAAACTTTATTTGTAGGGTGCGCCTCGGCGCACAGAGCCTCTACCAATAGCCGATTGAACCATTTTTTGCGTATGTTCTGAAGTCAGAACGAAGAAGGAAGAGGAAAGAACAAGATTTACGCTGCATTCCTTCTATTTTTAAACTATCTGTAGTAGTAAGTTGCGCTGAGGCGCACCCTACTAATAACTACAGGACTAAAGCCTCTGACACATGGTGAGGGCGTGCTTACGGCCTCACCCATCACCTTAACCAGTCCGGAGCAATGACAACTTGACTGCCGCGACTAACGACCCAACTCAATAAGCGCACGAATAACGTACACTCATGTGTGTGCTATTGGTGGGAAAATTGAGCAATTTCCTAGGGAACTCAAGCATATTAACCGGGAGAGAATCTTGCCACTTCCGTCAAGCTAGAATTCAAACAAATCATATTGCTTGTCATCAACTTGTGTGGCTTAGGCGCTCAAAAGTTTAGCCGATAAAAATGGTAAAACAATAGATTAAATTAAACCCGGGCTGCTATTAAGTTATTTAATTGAGCCACTAAAACTTATTATTCGATGTTTATTGTATAATTTTTTTGTGCTGGTACACCGAGCTGTGACAGTTGCGTAAGCCCTGGTAATATTGAATATCCATTGAGATAGATTTTCATGGTGGATTGGGAAAGGCAGCTTTACCAAAATTTAAAATTAGCAAAAATGCTTAACAGAAATAAGTTAAAAGCTATAAAGCTGAAATTCAGGGTCGCGACAGCAAAATCCCCAAAATAATAGGTAAAATTGATGGCGACAGACATCCGACACCAGCCGGAAAACGGCTACTACTCAGAACCAACTCAGCCTTCCCCAACAGAAAATCTTAGTAGGCGCTCGCTCATGCGCCTGCCAAGAACCCTGAGTCCCCTTGAAACGCTGGGCTTCGGTATGAGTAGTCATATCGCATGGGTTACCCTTGCACCGGCAATGCACGCGGCCCTCGGGCCAAATGCCATTTTCGTCTGGCTGCCCACCGTATTGATGGGGGTGATGCTGAACCTGCAAGTGAAACGCTTAGGGGAAAAGTGGCCAGAAATGTCAGGCGGAACGCCCAACTATACAACCGGGCTGCTGAGCAACTATCCGTTTCTGGGTCGGTATGCGGCGATCGCCTACTTCGCGGGCTGGGCAGTATATCCGTCAGTAAACGCGATCGTCCTTACGGCGCTGATCCAAGCTAACCTTGAACCCTTGGGCATTGCCTGTCCGGAAACGGTGCTCAGAATTGGATTCACACTAATCCCTTACATTTTGGCATTTAGCGGCAGCCGCGCCTTAGCGATCCTGCACTCATTTTTCATTATCCCGGCAGTTGGATTCCTACTGGTGTTTAGCATTCAAGGCATGGGATGGTTAGCTTTCTCCCCAGATAGCCCCGGACTTTTCCCCAGCAGTTGGCCAACTTTAACCTTTATTGACTGGGCCAAGTGGTCATTTTTTGCGGTCTACGGCCCCTGCGCCTGTGAAACGGCTTCCTCGTTTGTCGCCGACAGCCGTCGTCCCGGGGAAAGTTTGAGGGTTCTGAGCTTAACCGCTTGGCTGATTCCACCGGTGTATCTGGGGAGTTCCTGGATACTGATGCGCTTAGCAACCTCTCCAGGATTGGGCGATGACTCGTTTAAGAACCTCTTAGCTGCGGCATCACCATTCTGGGGCCCGTCCGCTTCATTGATCGTCACACTCCTGCTGGCCTCAAGCAGTCTTCTTTCTTCCGCCACCTGCGTTTCCAACTCTCCGCGCGTCTTATATCAACTCGCTCTAGACGGACACGTTTCACCCGTCTTCGCTTTTATCTCCAGACGGGGCGTCCTGGAACCGGCCCTGGTATTTTCCCTTTTACTCGGTTTGATCGGTCTGCTTTGGGGAGATGTCACCAGGATAGTAGTGGTCAGTTGTGCCAGTTACCTGATTATGATGATGGCACTATATCTGGGACTGTGGCTGCAGCGAGGGTCGCCAGAAGTGCGATGGCCTTGGTGGGCGGCTTGCTTCTTCGTCTTCGATGGAGTTGTTATGGTGGTCGGAGGCTTGAACTGGAGTTGGCAAGACGTGACGATCGGCTTGCTGTTTCCTGTGACGATTTTGGCAGTGGATGCGGCTATCCGTCGCATTTCCTTTGCGCCGTTCCATCGGGCCTGGTGGATTAGGCATTACAGGGCTCGGCGCAAGAGCCAGATCGAAGATTTTGTGGCATTTCAGGTTGTAGTCCTGATTTTGCTAGTCTGTAGCGCCGTCGGTATTGGCTGGGTTTTTAGATCCCAATTAGATACCAACTCTAGCGTTGGCTCTAATCTCTTGGCAGTGCTGATCTTGACAGTCACTTTTGTCGGGGTGGCCGTCGCCTGCTGGACTAGCTTACCCCAAGTCGTCTCGATGGACGAGGCACGAGAGGCGGCGGAACAACTGTTTGTAATTGCCATAGACGCCATTGTCGTTCTCGATGAAAAAGGGATGATTCGTCAGGCTAACCCAGCATCTGAGCGTCTATTTGAGTTAAGCACGGGTCAATTAATCGGGCGTCACCTGAACAAATTACTCCCCGGATTGGCTTTTGGGCCAGATCGGTGGCCCAGCCGGAGCGAACAAACCCTGAACCTGCCCGCTGAAGACTCGCGCATTCTGGAAGTTGCCATCTCCGATCGATTTTCCCAAGACGCTTCGCTTTTCAATCAGGAGCTACAAGAATATGTGGTGATTCTGCGCGATATCACCGATCGCAAGCAAGCCCAAGAATCTCTACAAAAAGCTAATGAGGAACTAGAAATCAAAGTTGAGAATCGTACATCTGAACTCACCCATACTGTGCAGCAATTACAAAATGAGATTGAAGAGCGCCAGCGGATTGAAGCAAATCTCAGAGCTATGCAAAATCAAATTGTTGTGCAAGAAAAACTAGCTTCTCTGGGCAATTTAACCGCAGGCATTGCCCACGAAATCAGAAACCCCTTAAACTTTGTCAACAATTTCTCAGAACTTTCTGCTGAATTAACCGAAGAACTGTTTGAAGAACTGGGAAATCAAGCAGAACGGTTAGCGCCCGAAACAAAGGAATATATTGCCGAGCTGTTAACGGATCTCAAAGAAAACCTTAAAAAAATTAATCAACACGGTCAAAGAGCAGATAAAATTGTTGGCAATATGCTATTGCATTCTCGCGGACAAAGCGGCCAGTGGGAAGCTACAGATATCAATAGTTTACTCGCCGAATATATCAATCTAGCTTATCACGGGATGCGAGCGAAGGAAGCTGCTTTTAACATTACCATAGAAACCGACTATGACAATGACATTGGCGAAGTAGAGGTCGTGCCACAAGACATCGGCAGGGTTTTTCTTAACATTATTAGCAATGCTTGCTATGCAACCTATAAAAAGAAACAAGAAATGGGAGAAGAATTTTCATCACTGCTTGAGGTGAGAACTCGAAATCTTGGTGACGCGATTGAAATCCGCATTCGCGATAATGGCTCAGGTATAAAACCAGAGGTACTCGATAAAATTTTCAATCCCTTTTTTACTACCAAGCCACCAGCCGAAGGTACTGGTCTAGGTCTGTCTATCAGTCAGGATGTTATAGTCCAGCAACATCGCGGAGAACTAAAAGTCGAAACAGAAGTAGGAAAATACACAGAGTTTATAATCACATTGCCAAAAAAGTAGTCAAAATTAAGGAGTAAAAAAATGAAAGTAATGGTGGTAGACGACGAGGAAGATATTCAGTCACTGTTCAAGCAGAAATTTAGGAAATAAATCAAACCAGAGGAAATTCAATATGGCTAAAAAACGCGAAATTAGCTTAAGTCAGAAGTCGGAAATAAAATGTAATTAGGTAAAATTGATGGCGACAGACATCCGACACCAGCCAGCCAACGGCTACCATTCAGAACCAACTCAGCCTTCCCCAACAGAAAATCTGAATAGGCGATCGCTCATGCGCCTTCAGCCCACCCTAACGACACTGGAAACTTGGGGGTTTGGCCTTACGGGTCCTCTGCTATGGATTAGCGGTGCACCCGCCATACACGCCGCTCTTGGGCCTCAAGCTATCTTCGTCTGGATACCAGCAACAATTGTGGGGATGCTGCTGAACTTTCAGATGCAAAGCTTGGGCAGGAAGTGGCCAGAGATGGCAGGGGGAACGCCCAACTATACGGCGCGGCTGCTGAACAACTATCCCTGGTTGGGTAGGTATGGGGCGATCGGATACTTTTTTAGTTGGGTATCGGTGCCAACGATCAACGCCCTGATCATCACAGCCCTGATCCAAGCCAACCTGAAACCATTAGGGATTTCATGTCCTGAGATACTCCTCCAAATTGGCTTTACGGTACTCGCCTTTATTGTGGCGTTTAGTGGCACCCGCGCCTTGAGTATCCTGCATTTATGTTTCGTTCTACCCGCTGTGGGATTCCTCTTAGTTTTTTGCACTCAAGGCATCGGCTGGTTATTACTATCCCCAGCTAGCCCCGGCTTTTTTCCCGACACTTGGCCTAGCTTGTCCTTTGTTGAATGGGCAAAATGGTACTTTTTCGCCGTCTACGCTACTTACGGCTGTGAAACTGCTGCCTCATTTGTCGCTGATAGCCAACGACCGGGGGAGACTTTGCGGTTTCTGAGCTTTGTGGCTTGGCTGATTCCTATTCCCTATCTAGCCGGTTCCTGGGTACTGATGCGCTTGGCAACAGAACCGGGATTAAAAGACGACACCTTCTTAAACCTATTATCCGCAGCTAAACTCTTCTGGGGGCCGTGGGCCTCATTTATGGTGACGCTTTTGATCGTCGCGGGCTGCCTCCTAAGTTCAGCCACAGCGGTTTCCAACACTCCCCGCGTTTTGTACCAACTTGCCTTGGACGGGCACATATCGCCAGTATTCGGTGTTGTCTCCCCACGGGGCGTGCTCGGTCCAGCCCTGTTGCTGACGTTCTTGCTCAGTCTCATCTGTCTAGCTTGGGGAGATATAGCGCGTTTAGTAATGGTGGGCACTATTGGTGGGCTGAGCGCCTTTACAATAGCCCATTTGGGGCTATGGGTGCGTCGGGATAGGCCAGAAGTGCTATGGCCTTGGTGGTCGGGAGGCTTTTTCCTGGTGGAAACAGTTGTCCTGATCGTTGGGGGCTTGGCTGGGAACTGGCAAGACTTGCTGATCGGACTGCTTGTGCCGATCGCTATTTTGGCAGTGGATGCTGCGATACGTCGCATTGCATTTCCCCCCTTCCATCCTGGGTGGTGGATTAAGCTTTATCGAGGTCAGTCCTACAGGATAACTAAGGATTTTGTGGCGCTTCAGGTAGGCATCCTGATCTTTTTGATCTGTAGCACTGCCGCGATCGCCTGGGTGATTAGAGCCACGTTAGATGGACTTCCAGGCGATGCTGCCGATAATCTCTTGATTGTTCTGGTGATGACCATAGGCTTTGTCGGAGTGGCAGTTGCCTGCTGGACGAGCTTACCCCAAGTCGTCTCCATGAACGAAGCACGAGAGGGAGCAGAACAACTCTTTACCATTGCCCTAGATGCGATCGTGGTGCTGGATGAAACCGGAGTGATTCGTCAGACTAATCCCGCTGCTGAAAGCGTTTTCGGAATCGACACCACTCGGCTAATAGGGCATCACCTGAACAAACTACTGCCCGGATTAGCTTTTGATCCCGATCGGTGGCCCAGCCGCAGCGAACAAACTCTTAACCTACCCAATCGCGACTCGCGCATTCTGGAAGTTGCCATCTCCGATCGATTTTCTCAAAATGCTTCGCTTTCAAATCAAGGTATGCAAGAATATGTGGCGATCGTGCGCGATATCACCGATCGCAAGCAAGCCCAAGAATCTCTACAAAAAGCTAATGAGGAATTAGAAATCAAAGTTGAGGATCGTACATCTGAACTCACCCATACTGTGCAGCAATTGCAGAATGAGATTGAAGAGCGGCAGCGGATTGAAGCAAATCTCAGAGCTATGCAAAATCAAATTGTCGTGCAAGAAAAACTAGCTTCTCTGGGCAGTTTAACCGCAGGGATTGCCCACGAAATCAGAAACCCCTTAAACTTTGTCAACAATTTCTCAGAACTTTCTGCTGAATTAACCGAAGAACTGTTTGAAAAAATTGAAAATCAAGCAGAACGTTTAGATCCCGAAACCAGTGAGGATATTGCCGAGCTACTAACCGATCTTAAAGAAAATCTTAAAAAAATCAATCAACACGGTCAAAGAGCCGATAGAATCGTTGGTAATATGCTTTTGCATTCTCGCGGACAAAGCGGTCACTGGGAAGCTACAGATATCAATAGTTTATTGGCTGAATATATCAATCTAGCTTATCACGGGATGCGAGCGAAGGAAGCTGCTTTTAACATTACCATAGAAACTGACTATGACAATGACATTGGCGAAGTAGAGGTCGTGCCACAAGACATCGGCAGGGTTTTTCTTAACATTATTAGCAATGCTTGCTATGCAGCCTATAAAAAGAAACAAGAAATGGGAGAAGTATTTTCACCGCTGCTTGACGTGAGAACTCGAAATCTTGGTGACGTGATTGAAATCCGCATTCGCGATAATGGCTCAGGTATAAAACCCGAGATACTCGATAAAATTTTCAATCCCTTTTTTACTACCAAGCCACCAGCCGAAGGTACTGGTCTAGGTCTTTCTATCAGTCAGGATGTTATCGTCCAGCAACACCGAGGAGAACTAAAAGTCGAAACAGAAGTAGGAAATTATACAGAGTTTATAATCATATTGCCCAAAAAAAAGTAGCAGAAATTAAGGATTTAAAAAAATGAAAGTAATGGTGGTAGACGACGAGGAAGATATTCAGTCACTGTTCAAGCAGAAATTTAGGAAAGAAATTAAATCAGGGCAAATTCAATTTCATTTTTCCCTGTCCGCAGAGGCAGCTTTGAACTATTTAGAAAACCAGGATGAAGCGTCTATTGTCTTGATTTTATCGGATATTAATATGCCAGGAATGAATGGGCTAGAACTGCTCAGGATTCTCAAAGAAAAGTTTCCCGCTCTAAAAGTTTTTATGATTACCGCTTATGGAGATGAGAGAAATTACCAAACCGCAATGGCTTATGGAGCTGATGACTATATTACTAAGCCTGTTAATTTTGATACACTCAAAAATAAAATAATTAATTTGGAGTAAACTCACAAGGAAACCTATTAGGTAAGTGGTAATTGCTAATTAAAAGCAGTTCCTCACTCGAACAAAAACGCCTCATTTTACCTTTTTATGTCTTATAAAGCGCTAAAATTTTATAATAGATTTTCCTACTAATTTAAAATTAATATGTCAGCAAAAATACTGTTTGTGGATGATGAACTAGATTTAGAATCTCTAATTTCCCAGAGATTTAGAAAAAAGATCCGCGCAGAAAAATGGCAGCTTTTTTTTGCCCATAATGGCGTACAAGCGCTGGAAAAATTGAAAGAACACCCGGATATAGATATAGTAGTGACCGACCTTAATATGCCTGAAATGGATGGTCTGACTTTACTCTCTAAACTTAATCATATAAACGTCCCCCTCAAAACAATAGTTATATCAGCCTATAGCGACCTGAAAAATATAAGAAATGCGATGAACTTCGGTGCTTTTGACTTTCTAACCAAGCCGATAGATTTTCAGGATTTAGAAATTACCCTCAACAAAACGCTGCGCGAGGTGCAACAGTTAAAAGAAAATCTGCGCTTGCGGGAGTCAGAAGCTCGCGCTAGAGAAGAAGCTCAGCATTTACAGAACTGTATGCAAGACCTAAAAAAGACCCAAGCTCAACTGATTCAGACCGCAAAAATGTCTTCTTTGGGTCAAGTGGTTGCGGGGATTGCCCATGAAATCAATAACCCCGTCAACTTTATCTATGGCAATATCAGCCACGTCAATGATTATATTCAAGACCTACTGCATCTGCTGCATCTCTATCAACAGTACACCCCTCCCAGTTCTGAGATTCAAGCTGAAATCGAAGCCATAGATTTGGAATTTTTGATAGCAGATTTACCCCAAATTTTGGTTTCGATGAAAGGGGGTGTTAACCGCATTCAGAAGATTATTTTGTCTTTGCGTAACTTCTCAAGGTTAGATGAAGCTAACATAAAGTCGGTTGACATTCACGAAGGGATAAAAAGCAGCCTGCTGATTTTGCATAATCGATTTCAAGCAAGGGCAGCGCGTCCAGAGATTCAAGTGATGGAGGAGTACAGCAATCTGCCTTTAGTGGAATGCTATGCCGGAGAACTCAACCAGGTGTTTATCAACATCCTTTCTAATGCGATTGATGCTTTGAATGAGTACAACAAACAACGGTCACTAGATAACCCCCCCGCTTCCCCTCTCGCCATTACTATTCGCACTTTTCTGCTAGAGGAAAAATCCCGTGTCGTCATTCAAATTCGGGACAATGGGCCGGGAATAACGGCAGAGGTGAAAGATCGTATTTTTGAACCATTTTTTACTACTAAGCCTGTAGGTGAGGGTACTGGTTTGGGTCTCTATATAAGCTACCAAATTGTACATGAGAAGCATGGGGGCGCATTGAACTGTTTTTCAGACGTGGGGCAGGGAACAGAGTTCAGGATTGAAATTCCAATCAGACAAACTAGGGCGGCACTCGACCTTAGCTAATCCATCGACTTTTACCAAACTCAGAGCCTATTCCAGCCATCTGGTTGGCCATTGTAGAAATCAGCCTTTTCATTACTCATCAAATAATCTATAATAGGACGTAAAGTAGATAAAAATTACTCGGCGGATAAGTTAATGAACCCCAGGAGTTCAAAAAATGTCACCTACGACCGCACTGGCTCGCAATATGCCAGCTAAAATATTATTTGTGGATGACGAGCCTGATTTAGAATCTTTAATTTGCCAGAAATTTAGACAAAAGATCCGCACAGGAGAATACCAAGTTTTTTTTGCACACAATGGCGTAGAAGCCCTTTCAACGTTGCGAGAGCAGCCGGATATAGATATTATCCTGACAGACATTAATATGCCAGTCATGGATGGTATGGCTTTGCTAGCGAAACTTAACGAGCTAGTTACTCTGGTCAAAACAGTAGTTATATCTGCTTATGGCGACTTGGGGAATATCAGAAAGGCAATGAATGGCGGGGCATTTGACTTTTTGATTAAGCCTTTAAATTTTCAGGATTTAGAAATTACCATTAACAAAACTTTATGCCATGTGCAGCAGCTAAAGGAAAACGAGCGCGCCCGCCAGGAAAGAGAGGAGAAATTGCGGCAATCGGAAGCGCGAGAGCGAGAAAAAGCCATCCAACTAGAACTGGCACTGCAAAATTTACAGCGCACCCAATCTCAGCTTATTCAGACTGAGAAAATGTCTAGCTTAGGACAACTAATTTCCGGTATTGCCCACGAAATTAATAATCCTGTTAACTTCATCTATGGCAACTTAACTTATGTCACGGATTACACTCATCAGCTATTGAGTTTAATCACGCTTTACCAGCAGCACGATCCCCATAACTACCCGGAAATCGAAGCTTTAATTGAGCAAATAGAGCTGGAATTTATCAAAGAGGATATGCCTAAAATGCTGTCTTCGATGAAATTGGGGGCAGAACGTATCCGTCAGATTGTGCTGACGTTGCGGAACTTCTCGCGCCTAGACGAAGCTGAGATGAAACCCGTTAATATTCACGAGGGAATCGACAGCTCTCTAGTAATTTTGCATAGTCAGCTCAAGGCTAAGCCGAATTCTTCGTCTATTGAAGTTATTAAAGAATACGGAGATTTGCCACAAATAGAATGTTATGCCTGTCAGTTGAATCAGGTATTTATGAATTTGCTAAGCAATGCCATTTATGCCTTGAATCACTATGAGAAAGAACGCAGCCCTGAGCCAATAAAAAACGAGCCTAGGACGATTACGATTGCTACTTCTATTCTGAAGCGCGAGTGGGTAAGAATCTGTTTTAAAGATAATGGTCCGGGGATGACAAGCGATGTAATAAATCGGCTGTTTAATCCTTTTTTTACAACTAAACCTCTGGGTGATGGCACGGGCTTGGGATTATCGATCAGCTATCAGATTGTGGTGGAGAAGCACGGCGGAGATTTGAAGTGTTTTTCGCAGCCAGATCAAGGTGCAGAATTTGTGATTGAGATTCCCATTAGGCAACCCGAGCGGTTACACATCGAGGCCACTTAAGGGGAATTAAACAAAAAATCAGGGTAAAGACTGGTGCAGTTTATATGCCGATCGCACTTCCCAATTTCTCTGTAATTTCTGAAGTCTCCAAACACCGAACGACCTCAGTGAAGCCCTCAATAATAGATTTTCAGTGGTTTGTCCACTTGTCAGTATCCCGGACTGGTTAAGGTGAGGCGTGAGGGCGCGAGCACGCCTTCACCCTCTGCCAGTTGCGTAAGTTTTGAACTAATAATTAATGACTAATGACTAATGATTATCTTCCTCCGACGACGACATTTTTAATCCGCAAATGGGGGCCGCCGACACTTACGGGCAAACCACTCTGGCCATTTTTACCGCAACCGCCGTAGGCATAAACCGAGTCGTTTCCTA
This sequence comes from Microcoleus sp. B3-A4, assembly GCF_036705385.1. Classification (NCBI taxonomy): domain Bacteria; kingdom Bacillati; phylum Cyanobacteriota; class Cyanophyceae; order Oscillatoriales; family Microcoleaceae; genus Microcoleus; species Microcoleus sp. B3-A4. The sequence goes on from NZ_JAUBUI010000005.1 coordinate 47,392, forward strand.
TCGACTCAATATCCTTTAACGTCTGAAATACATTGCCGCTTAAAGTGACATCGCTGACCGGTTCGGCCAATTTGCCGTCGCGAATCATGAACCCTTGAGCCGCCGCAAAGGTAAACATTTCGCCGTTGGTTTGTCCTCCCAACATCCGCACTGCATACACTCCTTCGTCAATGTCAGCAACCATTTCGTCAAAAGAATGTTCGCCAGACTCGATCGCAGTATTAGTCATCCGCACCAAAGGCATAAAAGTAGCGCTCAGAGCCCGGGCATTTCCCGTCGGACTTTCGCCCATTTTGCCCGCAGTCTCGCGATTGTGCATCCGAGCGGCTAAAACTCCATTTTTAATTAAATGCTTGCACTGAGCCGGCACACCTTCGTCGTCGTATTTCAAAGTTCCCGGCAATCCCGGCACAGTTGCATCGTCAATTACATTCAATTGTTCGATCGCCACAGGCTTGCCCAAAGTCAACAATTCCTGCATTTTCGGGTTTTCGTAAATGCCGTCTGCTTCCGACAAATGCCCGAAAGCTTCGTGAATAAAAACCCCCGACAAATAAGGGTCTAAAATCACCGGATACTGACCGCCTTTCACCGATTTTGCCTCTAGTTGACCCACAGCTCGAACGGCCGCACTCTTAACACGATCTTCAATATTTGTCAACACACCGTAATCCGATCGCGAGTGAATCGACTCAAACCCTTGGCGGACGACACCGCCCTCCCCTCGGGCGATCGCTCCGAAACGGCCGGTCACGTCCAAGCGCTCTTGAGCGATGCAAGTGCCTTGAGAATTCACAAAATAAGTAATCCCAAATCTGTCGCTGTAACCTGCCATTGTCGTCTGAATCCGCGGGTCATAATCTAACAGCAACTGGTTGTAAGATTCGAGCAATTTCCGCTTTTCGGCTAGAGTAATAGAGCGCGGGTCGCGGCCCAATTCCACCGCTACATAATCTTGAATCGGAGTGACATCTGCTAGTAGAGTTTTTTCGCTGCCAACCAAACGAGACTGCACTACAGCTTCTTCAATGCGGTTTTGTAACTCATCTAAACCGTTAAAAGTTACAAAACTCCAGCCGCCTTTGTGACAGGCGCGGATGCCGCCGGCGAGACTAAAACTGCGGTTGACAGCATCTAACTGAGGGCCGCGAAAACTAATCGCAGTTGACTCGCTTTGTTCGAGGCGAACTTCTAAATAATCTACGCGATCGCGGTAAGGTGCGATCGCTTCCATCAACTGTTCTTGCATCAAATTGCCCCTATGAATGATTAGCCGTAGCGCTGAAAAAAATTATTGCTAAACCTATTTTAGCTAATAACTCCCGTCTTTCGGGTGTGCGCTCCCTCATCGGTGTGGTGCGGGAGCATGGCGCACCCTACCCGAGTAAGGGCGAGTCAACCAACTTTAGATTTTAGATTTTAGATTGATCCCTCCTGAGTCTGCGAAGGAATGAATCCGGGGGCTTATGACCACATTACTTTCTGTCAGTCGATTGTAGATTTAAAACTTTTTCCATAGAATTGATGATGAGAGGCTTGGCGATCGCCTACGTTCGGCGGGCGCCCTAAAACACAACAAACTCGCGCCCGCTTGCGAAAAGCCGGGTATGCCGAAAATCTTGCATTTGCCTAGAGAAATCAAACTAAACTAAATCTATCTAAAATATCTAAAAAATATACCTTAACCGCCGGCAGATGGAATACTTTAAGGTGAAAAAATTCCAAATTTCACCGTATTTAGCAGCAATTTCGGCATCAATAGCAATTTTGGTCGGAGTTAGCATTTTAGATCGATCGGAACAACAGCGATTTTTGCAGTACAACCGCGCTACCACGCTCGATCGGCTCAGCACAGTCCGTTCTAAGCTCGAAAGCTCTTTAAATTCGCGGCTATTTCTGATCCGGGGTTTGGTGGCTTACGTTTCCAACAACCCAAACATCACCGAAGCCGAGTTTGCAGCGACGGCGAGAATTCTGGTGGCACAGCAAACCGGCATTCGGGCCATAACTTTAGTTAAAGGCACGACGATCGCTTACATTTATCCGCAGGACGGAAATGAAGGGGTGCTCGGGGTTGACTTGACGGCGCTACCCGAACACCGACAAATGGTCAAAGATGTCATCAACACCAAAAAAAGTTTGCTTGCAGGGCCGGTGAAATTATTGGAGGGGGACATGACGTTCATCAGCCGATCGCCCATTTTTCTCACACCCTCCGGCGCCGCTCCCGAAACAGCAGTTTACTGGGGCTTGACAGGCCTGATCGTCGATAAAAATACCCTGATGCAGGAAGCAGGACTCAACGACTCCTCAGCGAACCTGCAATACTCTCTGCGGGGCAAAGACGGGAAGGGGGCATCCGGCGCAGTGTTTTTCGGTGACGGGTCAATTTTTCAGAACAGTCCCGTGCTGCTGGAAGTCACTTTGCCCAACGGTTCCTGGCAGTTGGCAGCAATTCCGGCGGGGGGATGGCCTGCGAATTCCCCGTTTCGGGGGTGGCTGCTCTTTGGAGGCGGCTTGCTGGCTGTTTTTAGCGGGGTGGCGGTTTTTAGCTGGGTGTATGGCCCTGCGAAGCTGCGGGCAAGCGAAGCTAAGTACCGGCAATTGGTTGAGAATGCTAACAGCATTATTGTGCAGTTAGACAGTGAAGGCAAGATTACTTTTTTTAACGAGTTTGCTGAAGCTTTTTTCGGGTATTCAGAAGCAGAAATCATCGGCAAAAGTGCGATCGGCACTATTATACCGAAAACAGATTTATCAAAAAGTGACCTCGCGGCAATCATTAGAGACTTTTTGGCACAGCCAGAAAAATACTTCCAAAACGAAAATGAAAATATCCGCAGCAATGGAGAAAGGGTGTGGATAGCGTGGACAAATAAACCTTTACTAGATGCGAAGGGAAATTTGGCAGGACTGCTTTGTATCGGGACGGATATTAGCGATCGCGTCTTAGCAGAAGCCGCGCTGCTTGAGAGCGAATCTCGCTATCGGGCAATTATTGAAGACCAAACCGAACTGATTTGCCGTTTCTTGCCGAGCGGAGTTTTGACTTTTGTCAACGATGCCTACTGCCGCTATTTCAATAAATCGCGATCGGATTTGGAGGGCCATACTTTTATGCCCTTAATGCCGGCCGAAGACCAAGAAATTCTCAGCCGCAGTTTCAGTTCTCTAAGCCTAGAAAACCCCGTCGTTACCTGTGAACACCGCGTCGTTCTCGAAACAGGGGAAACTCGCTGGCACCAGTGGACGAATCGGGGGATTTTTGACAGTACGGGCAGCTTGATTGAGTGTCAAGGAGTGGGGCGCGACATTAGCGATCGCAAACAAGCTGAAATCGCCCTGCAAGCTTCTGAATCCGAACTTCGAGCTTTGTTTGCTGCAATGAACGATGTAATTTTGGTGATTGATATTGAAGGACGCTACCTGAAAATTGCCCCGACAAATCCCGGACTTTTATATAAACCACCTGCTGAACTTGTCGGTCAAAAAATTAGCGATTTATTCGCTCCAGAAAAGGGAGACTTTTTTCTGGAGCAAATCCGCACCGCCCTCGCTACAAATCAAACCTCTACTTTTGAATATAACCTGGAAATTACCAGCGTACAAAAGTGGTTTGCTGCTACCATTTCGCCAATGAAAGAAAAAACGGTTCTGTGGGTAGCCCGCGACATTACAGAGCGCAAGCAAGCTGAAAATTGGTTAAGCGGTCAGAAACAAATTTTAGAAATGATTGCTAAGGGCGCAACTCTTGGCGAGACTTTAAATACTTTAGTTAAAATTATCGAGCAGCAATCTAGAGATGTCATCGGTTCGATATTGCTTCTAGCTCCAGATGGCGAACATTTACTGCACGGAGCCGCGCCCAGTTTGCCCAACAGTTACAATGCTGCTATTCATGGCATAGCCCTCGGCCCGGATGTCGGTTCCTGCGGCACTGCTGCCTTTAGTCGCCAACAGGTGCTCGTTACAGATATTGCCAGCGATCCTTTGTGGAAAAATTTTCGAGATTTAGCCTTGAGTTTTGGACTGAGAGCTTGCTTGTCTACTCCTATTTTCTCATCTCAGGGTCAAGTTTTGGGAACGTTTGGAATGTATTATTCCCAACCGCGCCACCCCCATTTTTTTGAGCTGCAATTGATAGAGGCGATCGTAAACTTAGCAGGAATTGCGATCGAACGCAACCAGGCAGAAGAAAGTCTCAAACAACTCAATCAAGAACTAGAAAATAGAGTCAAACAGAGAACAGCTCAATTGATGCAAACTGAAGAACGCTGGCAGTTAGCACTCAAAGGCAACAACGACGGCATTTGGGACTGGAACTTGCAAACAGGGGAACTATTCCTGTCCGATAGATTTAAGGAAATCACCGGATACGACGAACACAGCCAGATTCTCGATTACTTTGACGAATTGAACAGGGACACGCATCCCGACGATTTAGCCTTAGTAATGCAAGCTCTCCAAGACCATTTAAACAAGAAAACGCCGCATTACATCATCGAATACCGCTGCTGGTGCTACAACAGCGCCTACAAATGGATACTCAGTCGGGGACAAGCTTTGTGGGACGCATCTGGAAAAGCAGTCCGCATGGTTGGTTCAATTACTGACATTACGGAGCGCAAACAAGCAGAGGAAGCGCTGCGGGAAAGCGAGGCAAGATTCCAAAAGCTGTCTGCTAATTTGCCGGGAATCATTTATCAATTTTTGTTGTGTCCAGATGGCTCTTTCTGTTTTCCTTACATAAGTGCTGCTTGCCGAGAAATTTTTGAGTTAGAACCAGAAAATGTTCTAAAAAATGCGGCTTTGGTAACAGATTTAATTCATCCCGAAGACAGCCAAAGTTATGAGGAATCTGGTGCTATTTCAGCCCTAAATCTGCAACCTTGGCATTGGGAAGGACGGTTCGTGCTACCTTCGGGCAAAATTCGATGGTTTCAGATAATTTCGCGTCCTGAAGCTAAAGAAAACGGCGATATTCTTTGGGACGGCATCGCCGTTGATGTTACCAATCGCAAACAAGCGGAGTTAGCTTTGCAAGAAAGCCAGGAGTTCATTCAAAAAGTAGCATCAGCTACTCCCGGTATTTTGTATCTCTACGACTTAGAAGAACAGCGAAATATCTACACTAATACTTCAATATTCGCGCTTTTGGGCTATACCAGCGGCGAAATTAGAGCGATGGATGCGTCACTCATGCCTCAGTTAACACACCCCGAAGATTTGCCTAAAATTGTGAAACATCACGCCAGCTTTGCAGGAATTAAAGATGGCGAAATTAGGGAAATTGAGTACCGGGTGCGGGCCGGAGATGGTCAATTTTTGTGGCTGCAAAGTCGGGATACTATTTTTAGCAGGAATCCTGACGGTCAGGCTAAGGTAATAATTGGATTTTGCCAGGATATTACGACTCGCAAGCAAGCAGAGGAAGCACTGCGGCAAAGCGAGGCGCGAGAAAGAGAAAAAGCTCGAGATTTAGAGTCAGCGCTGCTGGAATTGCGCTCTACTCAAACTCAGCTCATCCAAACTGAAAAAATGTCTTCTTTAGGGCAATTAGTTGCAGGCATCGCTCACGAAATTAATAATCCCGTTAATTTCATTCACGCTAACATTGATTATCTCAACCAGTATACACAACAGTTGCTGGATCTGGTCACTCTTTACGAACAGGAGTATCCCGAACCAAATTCAAAAATTGTCGATCGCATTCAAGAGATTGATTTGGACTTCATGGCAGAGGATTTAAGAAAACTTGTGGGTTCAATGCAGGTAGGAACCGAGCGCATCCGGCAAATTGTGTTGTCCCTCAGAAATTTCTCCCGGCTGGATGAATCCGCAATGAAGCCGGTCGATATTCACGTGGGGATTGAAAGCACTTTGTTAATTTTGCAGCACCGCTTGAAGAGTCGGGACAGCCGCCCGGAAATTGAAGTAATTAAGGAGTTTGGAAAACTGCCACTGGTGGAGTGCTATGCGAGCCAACTGAATCAGGTGTTTATGAATATTATTGCTAATGGAATTGATGCTATTGAAGAACGATATCACCAGTTATCGCTTCCACAATCAGAGACAAAGAGTGGACGGATTGCTATTTCCACGAGTGTAACCCCCCAGAACACTGTTAGGGTAGAAATTTCGGACAACGGTACGGGCATTCCCGAGGGGATAGTCGATCGAATTTTTAACCCGTTTTTTACTACCAAAGCTGTGGGGAAAGGTACGGGGTTGGGAATGTCTATCGCGCACTCGATTGTGGTGGAAAAGCACAAGGGCAAGATTGAGTGCATTTCTTCCATAGGATGCGGAACGACTTTTAAGATTGAGATTCCGATCGACAAAGTGTATAAACAGTAGGGTGCACCAGTCGATTTGAGATTTGAGATTTTAGATTGACTCCACAGTGGTAGGATGCACCCGTCTATGTGAGATTTGAGAGTGACTCCACAGTGCTAGTATGCGTCAGCAGTTGTTGATTTTCAGGCGCGCGGCGATAAGCTGACTCACCCTACAACTTAAAGACTAAAATAGACGGAAGCTGCGAATGAAGCGGTGTTGCATCAAACCTTTAATTGTATAAAAATTGACATGATGGGATTAATCCTGGAAGCACTGCAAGCAATGGGACACAATGTCCGCTGGATGTCTTGGAATTTGTTTTTGGCTTTAGTACCGCTGGGCCTGAGTTTTTTGCTGTTTCGCAAACCTCGATCGCGCTGGCTGCTGTGGGGTACGGCTTTTCTCCTGGGCGCTACTTTTTTACCCAGTACGCGCTCTGTTTTAGGCTATTTGAAGCATATTGTGCAAGATGTGGGCAAAACTTACGTTTTGGGGGCGATCGCGATTACGCTAGCACTGATGGCTTTAGACATCTGGGTACTGCGGCAGCGCGGAGTTCGTTCTCTCCGCTGGTGGGGCGGTTTTTTCTGGTTTATCGCATTTTTGCCTAATGCGCCCTACGTTTTAACTGATATCATTCACCTGATTGAGCAGATTAAAGAGGGGAACTCGGTGTGGACTGTGACTCTAGCTTTGATCCCGCAGTATCTGGCGTTTATGCTGGTTGGGTTTGGGGCTTACGTGCTGTCGGTGATGAATTTGGGTTACTATTTGAAGCAACAGGGTTGGAGTAGATTTATCCTGGCAACGGAGATAACTATACACGCACTTTCGGCGATCGGCATTTATTTAGGGCGATTTATCCGCTTCAACACTTGGGACATTCTTACTAACCCCGATGCGCTAGTTAACACAGTAATGAATGATTTGATAGGCAAGCGTCCGGTTTTAGTAATGGTTGTAACTTTTGTAGTAATTACTGTTTTGTATTGGGTAATGAAACAAGTAATTTTAGGAATTAGCCAGCGATTTTACAGCAGCAAATTGCAGTCGGAGTTGTCCGGCGAAAGCGCCACTGCTTCTGATCCCATCGATTTGAGATTTTAGATTTGAGATTAAAGGATTGACTCCACAGATGAATCTAAGAGCTTGAACTAAGCTCCCAATTTTTTCTCTCCACCAGTTAACTCGGAAAACAAGTTTCCGTCTCTGGCTGAGACAAATTTTTTCGCTAAACTCCAAAATAAATTACTGCTGCAGTTTGTCACAAGACTTGATATGTTAGAACAGTCAAAGTAGTTTTGTAAACAGCAAAGATGAATCGATTTGACCGTCAGTTGTGGCAGAGATTTATTGCGATCGCTCAACCTTACTTTTATCCTTTAGAGCCTGGGGGTGGCAGAATCTTTTTAGGATTAGTAGCGATGTTGTTGATATTTCTGTTCGCTGCTATGTTTGTGGCTGTCAGTGTTGTCAGTTTGGGTGCTCAAGTCTTTTTTCCAGAGGCTTTTAACGGGGTTGCGGCTGGCTTAGCTACTTTGATCAAAGGAATTATCTACTCACCGACAATTGCGCTCGTTGGTTTAATGCTAATCCTCCCGCTGGCTGCTTTTGTCTTTTTCAGAAGCAAGTTGATACCGCGCAGGAAGCAGTGGATAATGTTAGCTCTGCTGCTATTTTTGTCCCTGTCAGTTAGCGGAATTAACGTAGTCATTAGCTATATTAGTAATTTTTTCACGACAGCACTGGCTGAAAAAGATCAGATTACTTTTTGGCGGTTTATGTGGGTTTATGCTGGAGTTTTTATTATCGGTACCCCGATAGTTGTTATTTACGGCTATACCCAAGATCAACTGGGATTGTACTGGCGAGAGTGGATGACTGATAGTTTCCTGGGTAGTTATTTTCAAAACCGCGCTTATTACGAAATCAATTCTCAGAAGGAAATCGACAATCCCGACCAGCGGATTGCTGAAGATATCAAATCTTTCACTAGCACAAGTTTAGAGTTTTTGCTGCTGATATTGGGGGCAGTTATCGATATTATTTCTTTTACAGGCATTCTGTGGTCTATTTCCAAAGGTCTTTCGATCGGACTAATTATTTATGCTGTCTTTGGCACGACAGTCATGGTATTTTTTGGCAAAAAGTTGATATTTTTGAACTTCAATCAGCTCTCCAAAGAGGCTGACTTTCGCTATGGATTGGTTCACATTCGGGACCATGCAGAATCAATTGCTTTTTACCGGGGAGAAGCACAGGAATCTGCTCAGGTAAAACACCGATTTTTAGAAGCAGTTCGGAACTTTAATTTACTAATTGGTTGGCAGCGGAATCTGGGATATTTTAGAGTGGGCTATAGATATGCAACTTATATTATTCCCTCTTTATTCCTGGCTTCTATCTACTTTGCAGGTGAGATCAGATACGGCGATATTACTCAAGCTGAATTTGCTTTTCGTCAGGTTTCAGAAGCATTTTCTTTGGTTGTATATAGGATTGAAAGCTTGAGTTTATTTGCAGCGGGGATTAATCGTCTAGCTACGTTTAATGAGTCTTTAAGAGAGGAAAAAAATGCTGTTGAACTCGAAGTCAGGACAATCGATACAGTTATAGATTCGCAGTTGACGCTGGAACACGTTACTTTAGATACTCCGAAACATCAAAAGACTTTAATTAGGGATTTATCGGTAGCCGTGTCGCCTGGAGAAGGACTATTAATTGTCGGTCAAAGCGGTGCTGGGAAGAGTTCTTTGCTGCGGGCAATTGCGGGTTTGTGGGACTCGGGAACGGGTCGTTTGGCGCGGCCGGAACTCGGAGAAATGCTGTTTTTGCCGCAGCGTCCTTATATGATTTTGGGTAGTTTGCGATCGCAACTTTTGTATCCCAATACCAGCAGCGAGGTTGATGAGGAAAAATTGCGTCGCGTTTTGGCATCAGTAAATTTAGCAGATTTGCCAGACAGATTGGGCGGTTTTGATGCGGATTTAGATTGGAGTGAGATTTTGTCGCTGGGAGAACAGCAACGTTTAGCTTTTGCTAGATTGTTATTGACGGAACCTAGATACGCTATTTTGGATGAGGCGACAAGTGCTTTAGATTTGAAGAACGAGCAACATTTATACGAGCAGTTGCAAGCCACTAAAACTACGTTTGTGAGTGTCGGTCACCGAGTGAGTTTAGTGAAATATCACCAGCAGGTTTTGGAACTGGTGGGTGATGGGAGTTGGCGGCTGCTTTCTGCCCAAGAATACCGGGCTAGTGCGACAATTTTTGGCTGATACAGCGCTGCTTTCAAAAATTGTAAATTTACCCGGTTTTTGGTTCGCGGTGGGTTGTTGTGCGGTTGGAGATTTATGGTTGGGTGCTATAATAAATTAAGCGCCGCGCCTCCACTCTACAATAGGTTTTATGGGTGGGAAATAGCAACAATTAATGCCGCTCAACTCCCCGTTCCTCATACCATCTTAGATTAAAGAATTGAAGAATAGAAGAATTAAAAAATTGAATAATTGGGAATGACTAATTGCGTATTGGTTTGGAGCTTGCCTACAGTTGCATTTTTTTTTACGGGTCTCACAATTGATAATTGGGTATAAATATCTAAAACTGCCCAAACAACAAAAAGCAAGCTGAACGTTGGTAGATTCGATTCAATTGCTCGCCCGCGAGAACTCACACAATATAATAGAAGATAGATTTTTTTAGTATAGGCGAGATTCCTACCTTGACTACTCCGATTCCTCAAAACTTTGTGCAAACGATCGCCAAACAGCGCGGCGTCACAGATGCCGAGTTAGAAACTGTGTTGATGGCTCTCGACGGTCAATCTACGGCGACGATCGCCACAAAGCTTGGCATTAGCGACATCGCCGTTCGCAAAAGACTCGGCGAAGTTTACAAAAAGTTTCAGATCGGGGGGAACGGCCCTGGAAAGCTTTCGGAATTGAGGCATCAGTTGCTGTTTTCATACCACACCGATCAGGGAACGAGCGATTTTAGTCGAAGTAAAGGCTCTCTATTGAAGATGGCGAGCCTCTCCGAGGGCTTCGCTAACGGACACCGACAGGAAGATTGGGGCCAAGCACCGGATGTTTCGGTTTTTTACGGACGGACTGAAGAATTAACTACTTTAAAGCAGTCGATAGTATCAGATAATTGTCGCCTGGTAGCGCTGCTGGGTTTGGCTGGTAGCGGCAAAACAACTCTGTCGGTGCAGTTGGCAAAACAGGTACAAAATGAGTTTGATTTTGTGATTTGGCGATCGCTGCGATCGGCACCAGCACCATCCGACTTCCTAGGCAGCTTAATTCAACTTTTTTCTAACCAACAAAAACCCGATCTACCCATCGACCTCAACAGCAAAATTTCCCGCTTGGTCGAGTATCTGCGGAAACACCGCTGTCTGGTAATTTTAGACGATTTTGAAGCGGTTCTCAGACCCGAAGAATTAGCGGGACACTACCGGGAAGGCTACGAAGGATATCGAGATTTAATTGTGCGGCTGTGTGAGGTCAATCACAATAGCTGTTTACTGCTAGTTAGTTCGGAAGAACCTACGGAACTGGCTTTGCTGGCGGGAGAAAAAGTGCGGTCTTTAAAACCTGCTATTTCCTCGGAAATAGCGCGGAAAATTTTCCAAGAAAAAGGTTTGTCGGCTCAAGATCGAGAGTTGGAAATTTTGTTGTCCCGGTACGGAGGCAATCTGTTAGCACTAAAGATTGTAGCGACAACAATTAACGAGTTTTTCGAGGGAAATGTTTTAAAGCTTTTGGAAGCAACGGCGTTATTTATTGAAGAACATATCAGCAATTTGCTGGCGCAGCAGTTCGATCGAATGTCGAGTTCCGAACAAGATATTGCCTACTGGATTGCTATTGCTCAAAGCCAGATTTCACTGGTAACTTTACGGGAGCAGATGTTGGCCAATTCATCGCTTTCCGATTTGCTAAAAAATCTCGATTCTCTGGGTCGTCGCTCGCTGATTGAAAAAATTAGTGAGGGCGGGGAAACTGTTTTTATGCTTCAGCCTTTGATCGTGCAATATGTGACAGAAAGATTAGTCGAGCAGATTCGAGCGGAGGTTTTGGAGACGGTTAAGACCCAAGGAATACAAAGAATGCGGCTGTTGAAAACTCACAAATTGAGCATCAACATTCCTAAACGGAAAGGGGATAAAGGCGAACCAAGTAGCTCTATTTTCGCATTATTAAAAAATCGCTTGCAACCGTTGTTTTTGAAGACGACAGGCTCTGAAGAACCGCTAAATATCTTGAATAAAGTTGCCTCCGATCTGGAGGAGAAATCGATTTTTGAGGTGGGATATGCTAGGGAGAATCTGGCACAAATTATTTCAGAAATTCAGCAATAAGAAAAAAGCGATCGCCCTTTGACAAAAGCGATCGCCCAATTTTCAACACAAACAGAATTCGATAAAATTATTTGACAATGCCAAAAACCGATGCAGATTCAGACCCGGTAATTTTGCCCAAAGTCGGCACTTTTGGAGCTTGGGCAAATTTGGGGAGCAAAAATCCCTTCGCATAAATCTCAGGATTGTCTTGAGCGATTTGGATGTAAGATTGGCGGACTTCTGCGTTCACCGCCACAGTCTTCGCGTCGTAGACTTGCATCGCCATGTTGGGATAAAAACCAATGCCGACAATCGGTATCAAAAAGCAAAATGCGATCGCCACTTCCCGAGGTTTAGCATCAATAAACGGTGCATCACCCGGCAAAACGCAACTATTACCGAAACAAACCGCTTCATCCAGATTGTTTCTCTGATTCTGCAAATTTAGATCCTCAAGGTCGCAAGCCGCTAGTGTCCCACAGTTGTAAAATAACTGCCGCAGCATCGAGAGCAAATAAATCGGCGTCAAAATCAGTCCAACTGCCGCCAGGAACACTGTCACCGCGCGGAAAGAACTGCTGTACATATCGCTAGTTGCGACGCCCACAAACACAGACAATTCGCTAGCAAAACCGCTCATTCCGGGGAGTGCTAAAGATGCCATGGCGCCTGCGGTAAACAAGGCAAACACTTTCGGCATGACTTTCCCAATCTCGCCCATCTCGTCCATGATCATTGTATGGGTGCGGTCGTAAGTAACGCCAGCCAGGAAAAACAATACTGAGGCGATTAAACCGTGGGAAATCATTTGCAACAGCGCCCCGTTGATTCCCAAATCCGTGAAGGAAGCAATACCCAACAACACGAATCCCATGTGAGAAATCGACGAATTCGCTAGGCGGCGCTTCATGTTCGATTGGCCGAAGGAATTCAGCGCGCCGTAGATAATGTTGACCACGCCGAGCACCGCCATAATCGGTGCAAAGTAAACGTGTGCTTGGGGAAGAAGTTCCAAATTCAGGCGAATCAGTCCGTATCCGCCCATTTTCAGCAACACACCTGCCAGAATCATCGACACGGGAGAAGATGCTTCACCGTGGGCATCAGGTAGCCAAGTGTGGAAGGGGAAAATCGCCAGTTTCACGCCGAAGGCAATCAGCAATCCCGCATAAAGCAGTAATTCTAAACCCAGTGGGTAGTCCTTCAAGCCTAGTTCTACCATGTCGAAGGTGGGGGTGCCTCCGCCGTAGAATGCCATTGCTAAGGCCGCTATCAAAATAAAGATGGAAGCGCCTGCGGTGTAAATCAAGAATTTGGTAGCTGCGTAGCGACGGTTTTGTCCGCCCCAAATCGAGATTAGCAGGTACACCGGAATTAGTTCCAGTTCCCATACTATGAACAGCAGCATGATGTCTTGGGCGACGAAAACTCCTATTTGTGCCGAGTACATCACCAGCATCAGAAAGTAAAAGAGTCGTGGCTTGCGATCGACTTCCCAGGCAGCAAAAATAGATAGAGTCGTCACCAATCCCGCCAACAGTACCAGCGGAACTGACAGTCCGTCAACGGAAACAGACCAGTTGAGACCTAAAGAAGGTATCCAGGAATATTGTTCTACGATTTGAAAACTAGAGATGCTTGGATCGTAATGTGTCCAAAACACCCAGCACATTAATACAAAATCTGCAATGCCTACGCCTAGGGCATACCAGCGCACTGTTTTGCCGTCTGTATCGGGCAGAAAAGGGATGGCGAGGGAAGCTACGAGGGGTAGGATGACAATTGCGGTCAGCCAAGGAAATTGATCCGCTATCATGATAGTGAGAAAAAATACTTAGTTGGAAGTTACCAAGATTATAATACTAAATTTAATCAAAAATTAAGATTTGTAAATTAATCTTTTTTTTAGAAAGATGGGGAGTACATCAGCTACACACAATTTGCTGCAAAAGTCAAGAAGTTTTTCAATTATTTAGTCCTTAGTTGCTGCTTAGCGGTTGACAATTACCGATGACCGCTTACCCGGTTGTCATGCAGTGCCAAACTGTGGTAAACATTCAGATCGAGATAAAGTCAAGAGTTGTTCGGCAAAAGCTTCAATTAAAGGGAGATACGCTAATTGCGATCGCCATTTTTCCGGTATACCAGATTCTCCGTAAAAAGCCCCCGCCAACTGTCCGTAAACCGCACCAGTTGTATCCGCGTCGTCGCCCAAATTCACAGCCAACAAACAGCCTTCAGCAAAAGAAGAACTGTTGTAAAATGCCCAAAGCGCCGCCTCCAAAGACTTGACAACATAACCAGTACCTTTGATTTCAGGAGGTTGTCGCCGTTTAAAAGAACCCGCCGCAATCTCATCAATCTCTGCTACCAGGGGATTTTCTGCCCAATATCCCGAAATCGGACAATATCTTTCCGAAAGCAACACATCTTTAGCAACTCCATTCACAGCCCCCGCAATTAAAGCACCAAAATAACGGCAAGCATCCACACAAGTAGCAGCAGCGTGAGTAGTTGTCGAACTTTCTCCAGATTTTTCTATGACTTCCAAAGGATTTGTAGCATAAAACAAAGGCACCGGAGCCAAGCGCATAATCGAACCATTTCCAGCAGTCCCAGCATCGGTAGAACCGCAGTAAGGTTTTCTTGTATCTTCAAACTTCCAAAGTGCTTGTTGAACCGTATTGCCAATATCAAAACATTCACCAGTGCTGCTCAAATGTCCCTCTCGCTTCCACCGCAAATATGTTTCTAACTGATGGACTGGATCGAAACCTTCTTTCTCAATCAAACTTTCAGCCAAACAAAGCGCCATCGAAGTATCGTCCGTCCACTCGCCCGGTTGCAATCGAAACGGGCCGCCGCCAACCATATCGTTAATAGGCGCAAACGTTCCAGGGCGATGGAACTCTAAAGTTGTTCCGAGAGCATCGCCCACTGCTAAACCGAGAAGACTGCCGCGATAACGTTCTATTTGCTGCATAACGTAATTGACAATTAATAATTAGTAAGCGCTAGAGCCTTCAAAATTATTTCTATCTGCATCTTATCTGCGTGTATAACAATCGATGCCCAACTTGTCAAGTTCTCTCTTTATCTCTTCTCTTAATTTTCTTTCTCTGTGTCAAGAACGCCCTCTGCAGTTCATTAAAACAAAATCTCGTTCACAATAGATACCAAATTTGTGAACTTCTCTCATTCTCTATTCAGAACTCTTAATTCTCTTTCTCTGTACCCTCTGCGCCCTCTGCGGTTCATTAAAACAAAATCTTGTTCACTAACGAAAGAGAATTGCCTTAGCTGTCGTTAAAAATAAAAAAACAAGAGTTTTCCTCCCAAATGCTGAGGCAAAAGACGAGTCAGGCTAATATTGATGTTAACCTGTCCCTACCCGATATCAAACTGTCCCATGACACCCGATGCCTCCGCCGCAGCCGCTGCTGCCGCCCCTCAATCAACACCCGAAGTCAGCTTGGATCTGCAAGTCCGACTCAAAACCGAAGATGGACAGCTACTGTTGCTACTCCCCCCCGAAACCAATAACGAACCCGCAACAGCCTCGGCCTCGACTTGGACTGAACTTTGGCAGCAGCTAAAAGTCAGGCTGAATGCAGGAGAACGCTTTTGGCAGCCAAATGCAGAAGTACAATTGATGGGGAGCGATCGACTTTTAGATATCCGCCAACTGCAAGAAATCGCTGATGCCCTCTCCGAAGTGGAACTGCAACTCAAACGAGTCCACACCAGTCGCCGTCAAACCGCCGTTGCCGCAGCTACAGCAGGCTATTGTGTAGAACAGCAGCCTCCGGTTTCTTCCCTCAATAAAGCCACTGCCGAAAAACCGCAATCGCTGGCGGAACCTTTATATTTGCAGATGACAGTGCGATCGGGCGTAGAAATTCGTCATCCAGGCACGATCGTACTTTTGGGAGACGTAAATCCAGGCGGCTCAGTCATCGCCGGAGGCGATATCCTAGTTTGGGGCCGTTTGCGGGGAGTCGTACACGCCGGTGCCGGTGGCAACACCAAAAGCGTGATTATGACCTTGCAGATGGAACCGATGGTGATTAGGATTGCTAAGTATGTTGCCAGAGGCCCAGAAACCTCACCCGCTCAGTTTTTCCCGGAAGTCGCCTATGTGACTCCTCAAGGGATTCGGATCGGTAGAGCCTCTGATTTTGACAAATCGCAGTTAGTCGGGGGTAATGAGTAATCGGTAATTGGGAATTGGTGATTGGTAATTGGGAATTGGTAATGGGTAATTTGTAATACTATTTCTCTTTAAGCCTGCACTTGATAATTTTTTCCTTGGCTAAATCAGCCACTAAAGGACGATTTAAAAATTAAGTGCAAATTCAGAGAAAATTAGTATTACACGGAGAGTTGTGAGTGTTGAGTTAATTCACTGAATAACAGATTACTGCAAAATTACCAAAAAATAATTGCTAATTATCAACCAATAATAAAATCAATTCCCAATTACCAATTCCCAATTACCAATCCCCAATTACCAATTCCCAATCACCAATTCCCAATAAATCTAAAATCGCTTATGGCTCGCATTATTGTTGTTACATCAGGGAAAGGCGGGGTAGGAAAAACCACCTCCACAGCCAATCTCGGCATGGCTTTAGCTAAGCGGGGACGCACCGTTGCTGTAATTGATGCCGATTTCGGTCTCAGAAATTTAGACTTGCTGCTGGGCTTAGAAAATCGCATTGTTTACACGGCATTAGAAGTTCTCGCTGGAGAGTGCCGATTAGAGCAAGCTTTGGTGAAAGATAAGCGGCAGCCGCGCTTGGTGCTGTTGCCGGCGGCCCAAACTCGGATGAAAGATGCCATCAGCGCCGAGCAGATGAAGCAGCTTGTGGGGATGTTGGGACCAAAATACGACTATATTTTGATCGACTCTCCTGCTGGAATTGAACAAGGCTTTCAAAATGCGATCGCCCCGGCTCAAGAAGGCATCATTGTCACCACTCCCGAAATCGCTGCTGTCCGCGATGCCGATCGAGTCATCGGGCTGCTGGAAGCCAACAACGTCAAGAAAATCAACCTGATCGTCAACCGGATCAGACCCGCAATGGTGCTGGCAAATGATATGATGTCGGTGCAAGACGTGCGGGAAATCCTCGCCATTTCGCTGTTAGGCGTCGTTCCCGACGACGAGCGCGTCATCGTTTCCACCAACCGAGGCGAACCATTAGTATTGTCGGAAACGGCCTCTTTAGCTGGAACAGCCTTCGACAATATTGCCCGCCGCTTAGAAGGCGAAAAAGTTGAATTTCTCGATCTAAATCCCCGTCCCGAAAACTTCTTTACTCGCCTCCGCAAGTTCTTAAATACTAAAATTATGTGATGTGGTTATTGGCGATCGATCTTTAACAGCAGCGACCGCATCACCAAAACTAGCCCAAAATTTCCCCCAGTGGCACCAGTTCCCAAAAAGAATGAAACTGTAGACCAGCTCCCAACCTGACGGGAATCACTGATTCCCCCATCGAAAATCGAAAATCGAAAATCGAAAATGGTATGACCTTTTCTATGCCTAACCCTTGACAAACCAGCCCGACCCATGATACACACACTTCTCGAACGACTTTTCCCGCGCACCCCTGACAACAGCCGCGACGAGGTAAAACGGCGCCTCAAACTGGTTCTAGCCCACGATCGCTCAGAACTCAGCCCCGAAATGGTTGAGTCGATGCGCCGAGAAATTCTAGAGGTGGTATCTCGCTACGTGGAAATCGATACCACCGGGTCTGAGTTCTCGCTGGAGAGCGACCAGCGAGCCACAGCACTAATTGCAAATCTCCCGATCCGGCGAGTCCGCCTCGAACATCCACCGGAGAATGTGCCCCCGAATCGGCCAGAGAATCGACCCGAATATGTACCGGAGTATGTAGTCGAAATTCTCCCCGACACTACAGAGTGATAGGGGTTGAGATTTTATTGTCAGGCAAAGAGTTCGATTAGAGCCGATCGGCATTTAAATTAAACTATAGCAACCGCTTTCGTCGGTTAGAAAATAGACTACAATTAGTAGCCATTTTTGCAGAGCGATCGCGCCGACTTTTGGGCCCAAACTGTACATTTATACCTCCTTCATCAGGTCATCCGAGCGATCGAGTTAAATGGCATGAAGAAAATCGAAGTTGCTCAAGAGTTGGGAATCCCTCGCAACACCATCGACGCCACAAGTCGATGGTATTGCATCACAGGAGACTTCCCATTACCAGGCCTTGTGGAAACGGCCTGGTAATGGTCACTGGCATCACAAAACACGGCGAAGTTCCGAGAGTTTGTCAAAATACACAAGCATAATAACCCAAGCTGAGATTACACAACTGTGGGAAGCAGGGCATGATTGCTTTGTACTCAGACAAAAAAAATAATTAAGAGTTGTAACCCCTATTGACATCGGCACAGTTAGCTAATATTCTTATTATTTAAGATTTAAAATTCTCCAACTATTTCCAGCAAAAACTTAATAAAGTTTTCCAGTCCGCGCCTCCCTCCATAACCACTTCTAATTCTAATAAAGAGGAAGATTGAATCATGGCAGTATCTCTGACAAAAGGACAACGGGTATCGCTTGAGAAAATTTCACCCGGTCTCTCAGAAGTATTCGTAGGACTGGGATGGGACGTTAAAGCTACAGACACGGGTTCTGACTTTGACCTAGACTCATCATTGTTCCTCTTAGGTGCTAACGAAAAATTAATTTCTGACAACCACTTCATTTTTTATAACAATCTCACAAGTCCAGATCCCGACAAATCAGTGCAGCACCTGGGAGATAATCTCACGGGGGCCGGCGAGGGGGATGATGAAGTTATCAAAATAAACCTCAAAAAAGTGCCTAATGATGTCCAAAAAATTCTTGTAACTGTAACCATCCATGAAGCACAGCAACGCCATCAAAATTTTGGTCAGGTGCAAAATGCCTTCGTGCGGCTCGTTAATGCCCAAACACAACAGGAAGCTGTTCGCTATGACCTGGTAGAAGATTATTCCATAGAGACAGCGCTGATCATGGCTGAACTCTACCGGAAAGACGGCGAGTGGCGTCTCAATGCAGTGGGATCAGGTTATCAAGGTGGTTTACAAGCATTACTCGATCGCTATAGCTAAAAGGTAAAACACATGGGAATTAACCTACAAAAAGGACAGCGCATCTCGCTTTCCAAAGAAGCGCCAGGGCTAACAAAACTGATGTGCGGATTAGGGTGGGATGTGGCGAAACGCTCCGGTGGAGGTTTGTTTGGGGCTTTTAGCAGTGCTCCAGATTATGACTTGGATGCCTCAGTGATTTGTTTAGATCAAAATGGCAAAGTGAATAATAATGCCAACATCATTTATTTTAGCAATCTCTCCCACCGTTCAGGAGCTATTACGCATCTAGGTGATAATCTGACTGGAGCGGGAGAGGGAGATGACGAGCAAATTCTCGTCGATTTATCTCGAATGCCCTCGCAAATTGTCAAACTGGTTTTTACAGTTAACATTTACGATTGCATTGCACGCAAGCAAGACTTCGGACAAGTTCAAAATGCGTTTGTGCGTTTGGTTAATACGTCTAATAATCAAGAACTCGCAAAATATAACCTATCAGGTTCTGAATACAAAGGCATGACGGGAATGCTCATGGCAGAAATATACAAGCATAATGATGAGTGGAAAATGGCGGCCACCGGTAACGGTGTTAAGGTTAATGGGTTACAGGAACTTGTGAAAACCTATGCTTAACAACTCCTTCGGTACATAGATGCTCCTTACTTCCTAGAATCAGAAGTGGACTACAACGATGAATACCCTTTGTTTTGTTTAAATACCTGAAGTAATCAGCGTAATTTACATGAGATGAAAAATACGTTATGTTACGAGAAAAAATTCCTACACTCAGTCAATGTCGCTGTACGATCGCCTAGACCTAACCAAACACAATCGCAAGCTAAAACTCCCCCTTTCTCAACGGCTAAACCTGACTAAACCCCCCAAACTCCGCTGTCAGAGCTGTCGTTCCCGTATCCAGCCTCAGTGGGAGTTTTGCCCTTCCTGTGGAAGAGTTCTAATTGATAATGATAGCGATTTTCGCCGTTGCATTTGGGTAGATTTATCAGGAATGGATGTCGCACCCGAAAATAAAGAAGCGATATTTTCCTTACTGATGGACGCTTTCTCCAAACTCTACGGCGCATTTAGAAGCGTCAAGGTATTTTTGACATCTGATACCCCCGATCGCAAAGAGTGGGGGGAAGATTTTACTCATGTTTATATATTCGTTGATAGCCAGCCGGTTGACTATCTCGGCGTGGCTAGCTTCCAATCGGGAATGGTTACAGATCGGGCGATTATTCGGATTGATCAAGTATTTTATGCTTCTTACAATGCCAGCCTTAGTCTCAATCAACTATCTAACTTAATTGCAAATACCATTGCCCATGAAATAGGACATACACTAGGACTCGATCATTCTGCACTTCCGACCGATGTCATGCACAATGGACTCGTTCATACTGTTCATAGCTTAATGCCTCCCTCATTTCACGCAGAGCAAATAAACTCAATGAACAATGCTATTCGCAGATATAAAGCCTTGAATAATTGATTGGCTCGAACCATAAAATAGCTGAATTTAGAGATCGAATTCCCCAGGATTAATGCCTACAGCATGGCAAGCTTCTTTGACAACCTTCTTTTCATCTTTGTCAAAATTACCATCCGCACCACCGATAATAATGCCAATTTGGATAACTGCACGACCTTGGTCTAGTTTTTTATTAAGTTTCCCTATCGCTTGGATAGCCTCAATTTTACCAAAATCGAAGTCTTGTGATAGCTTCTCACAATAAAAATCAAATTTTTGCTTCAACTCCGACGCCGGAAAAATTTGGAGTGTTTGATTGGAAATTATTAGAGCCGCCGTTTTTTGTCTTTCCTCGGTATTGATAGTGCCATCAGCAGCAGCAATCAATGCACATATTGCCATTGAGGCATCAGCAAAATCATTATTCTTAAACTTGGAAATATTGGTTTGCAGAGAATCATTGATTTGTGATACGTTCTGCTTTAATTTCTCCCAGAAAGTCATTTTTTATCCTGTTTGGTGAATGAGATATGATGTTTATGACCAGAGTCACAGTAATCTAAGCTGCTCTTAACTTGCCAAGCAATTGCCAGGTCCTGTAAGACCCATAACTTTGTCAATTACACTCCTGTAGTGTATCATGGTTCTTGAGTTTTTAGATTAATCAAGTCTATCTTCATAACTAATCGCTCTTTCACAGGTTTTTTCGTGGTCTATCTTACTTAATAATTAATCGCTCTTTCCAGAGTATCTTGTAACTGAAGTTCTAACGGTCGGTCAGAGCGAATTTTCAAACCAGGTAAATCGTGTTTGACTAACGTTTTGTCGCCTGTTTCAGCAGTTGCAGACGGCCAGAGTACCCAGCGGCTGCCAGGGGAAAGAGTGCTTAAAGTTGCAGAGTTTTGAGTCAGCCAAATTATCGGCAGTTTCGACCGATTATCGATCGCATCTTCCCCAGCATTAACCGCCGCTAAAGTTTCCAAAACTACCCGGTTCCCCGATACGAGTCCAGTCCCGGCAGTCCAAAGTTTGACGTTTAACAGGCGCTTGCTAGCATAGAAGTAAAGAGACGCAGCTACTGTCACGGCTCGTTCAAATTCTTCTGGCTGCCACGCTGCAGCGCTGTCGAGAGCAATAATAATTTGTTGACCGCCGGCTGCAACTTCTAACTCTCTCACCCGCAGTTCTCCGTAGCGGGCGCTGGTGCGCCAGTGAATCAGGCGGGTGGGGTCTCCGTGGCGGTAAGGTCTCAGGTTGCGGGTGAGGCCTTCGGTAGCAGTTTGCGATCGACTGCGATTGTAAAATTGCGGGCTGTCTTCTTGACCGATGCGATCGATCAAAGGACAAGTGCTCAACGGCAAAACTTGTGGATACACAACCGCCACCGCTTTGACTGGGCGGCTGCGTCGGCACCAAAACAACCCTAAAGGTGCCGCCGTCCTCAAGTTTACCTCTTGCCACCGATAGACCCCGCGCTGCCGGACTTCCAGATAGTATGTATCCCTGTATATACTGTTAGGCTCTATGACTTCGATCGGGCGGACCACGGGTTCTCCCAATACAAACGGCAAGATGTCTAGCACTTGCAACAGAGTCTTAGGTTGGCGGGCGCGATTTTCGATTTCTAGTTCGACGGTGATTTGATCGCCCGCACTCACCGGTTCGATCGGGCGGCGACGGACTTCCAAGGAACGGAGCGATTTTCCAGGCAGAACCGCCGCTACTCCCAACAGCGCCAAACCCCCACCGCTGAGCACGTACAGCCACCCAGACATTGTATTAGTCGCCGACCCAAAAAAGAAAACCGTCATCCCCGACAGCAGCCAACCCGCGTAGGCAGGGGTAACAGCACGATTTTCGAGCCAGTCGGCGATTTTATGACCGATGTTCATAGGAGTTTAAATTGTTAATTACTCGATCGCCCTATCAAGCCTAATTGTAAAATATTCTCAGCATTTAACACCGAATTAGCTGCGAGCGATAAGATTAGAAACCGGGCATTTTTTCGCAATAAATCACATAGACCCCGCCCAAAAATGGATACAAGCCCCCGACACTCCGTCAGGGTCGAGCCCCAAATTTTAGACTCTAGTTCCTGCTCCCAGATTAATCTGTGGAGAAAATCTAAAATCTAAAATCTAAAATCTAAAATAGACTGACTGGAGACAAAAAAATGAACCCATTAAACAATCCTACACCCCTTCAACCAGAGGCTCAAGCCCGCCGACGAACACCTCCGCCGCCTCCGCCCTTGGCTGCAACACCCGCGCCTCCTCCACCCGCGCCGAGTGCGCCCCCCGCAGCCCAGCAGCAGCGGCCTGTTGAGACACCCGTCAGTACGATCGAACAAATGGTCAGAGATGCCCATAGCGTCTCGGCTTCCGACATTCACATTCGAGTCGGCCAAGTACCTCGATTTCGGATTCGTGGCACGATGCAAGTAGCAACCGCCCACCCCAAAGTAACGCCAGAAATTTTTGAACAGTACCTAGCCGAAATTCTCACCCCCGAACAGCGAAAACAGTTTGCAACTACCAAGGAATTAGATTCAGCAATTTTTTACCCTGGCTTCGTGCGGTGTCGGCTAAACTGTTTTGAGTCCCTCAGCGGCGGTGCCATAGTATTGCGGTTGATTAGTTTGGAAATACCTACTATCGATTCCTTGAGGTTGCCAGAAGTTTTCAAAAGTATCATTTTGCGATCGCAGGGATTAATATTAGTTACCGGGCCTACAGGTTCGGGGAAATCGACAACCGTAGCTGCGATGATCGACCACCTCAATCAGATGGAGCAAAAGCACGTAGTTACAATTGAAGACCCGATCGAATTCATTCACCCTTCTAAAAAATGCTTGGTCAGCCAGCGGGAAGTCGGCTTGCATACCCACGAGTTTCAGCAGGCTTTGCGGGCCGTATTGCGTGAAGATCCGGATGTAATTCTAATCGGGGAAATGCGCGATCGCGTGACCATCAATACAGCGTTGCAAGCAGCTCAAACAGGTCACTTAGTATTGGGAACTCTCCACACTCGCAGTGCCATTAACGCTATTAACCGATTGTTGAACCTCTACCCGCCCGAGGAACAACAGGCGATGCGGATTCAAATTTGCGATTCTTTAGTAGCGGTAATTGCTCAACTTTTGCTGCCAACTGTTGACAACCGTCGGGTAGCAGTTCACGATATTTTGGTGAATACACCTGCCATGCACGATTACTTGATGAAAGGTGCTGACGATGAAGCTTTCCGATTAATGGAACATGATACTTATGAAGGAATGCAGATTATCAACCAGGGTCTTTACAAACTGGTGCTTGAAGGCAGAGTGACGATCGAAGAAGCGGCCAAAACTTCTCCCGAAGCCAGCGATTTAGACCGTCGCTTGCGAACAGGAGGCTACGATGTTGGGGACGCTCGTGGCTTTGAAGGCAGCAAAAAAGAACGCATTGTTCGCGCCTAGTAGCAGCACCCATACAGGGGTAGGCACCGCAGCACTACCCCACCCCTCAAGTAACAAGATTTTTAGCAGACGGAAATATTTGATGAAGGCTTTTCTGCGTATTTTTACTTAAAACTTAAATATATTTAGTAACAAAGAATACATTATAATTAAAGAGTAAAATGCTATAATCAATATCGAGTATATTGTTAAATTTTTTAAACGTAGACCCTACTTTACATAAACTTTAAAATTGCGTGAAAACTCGCAGGTAATTGCAAAGAAATAGTAAAGATATGTTCCGAGTATTGCCAACAATAAGCAATTTAAGTATATAGTTGTAGTGACAAATTTTGGACAGAACATTCGGACTTTGCCGATATTTGCCGATGGCAGAAGTAAGCAGGTTAAAAAAGCGCTTAATAAAACTACAATCAGAGCAGATCGCGTCTCTTTCCGATTAAGTAGCTTTCAGTCTAAAAATTTCTAAAACCAAGCAGACTTTTAAAGATTCTGTCCCTAGAAAATTTGTTTAACAAGTCGCTTATCAGCAAGAGTATTTCTAGAATTTAAAGGAGCAAAAAAAGTGAAGAGTGCATTTAACCAAAGAGAAGTTTTTGAAGGCGCCAGCAAAGCGGAAATAATTGAGCGCATCCAGCAGCTAGTTCCCCCGGGTTCCCCGGAACCGCAAGATCCTGAAATCCTAGCGGCCTTACAAACTCTCACCGCACAGCTAATCAGGGCCTATCAAGCCGACGGACAATTAGAAAGCGAACCATTTAGCGACGTGCGCGATCGCACCATTCACCTATACGCATCCGCAGTCAGCAGCCAAATCCAAGGAAAAACCATCCTCATCACCGGCGGAGAAGGATGTGTCGGTCGTTTCTTAATCGAAAAACTCCTCGAATTAGGCGCAACTAAAATCATTTCCGCAGACAACGCCCGATGTCAAAACTCCGAAGAAAATCTCCCGCTTTTTAACAGAGAAGGTGCAGTAACATTCTATGCCGTTGACATTCGCAACTTCGAGGCGCTCAAACACATATTTGAGGTAGAAAAACCAGAAATTGTTTTTCACCTAGCAGCCCAACGCCAACCCGGACTCGCTGAAATCAAAATCCGAGAAACAGTTACAACCAGCCTGTTAGGATGTAAACACGTCATCCAACTGTGCGAAGAATACGGGGTAGAACACTGCATCTTCTCTTCCACAGGCAAAACATCTCGATATTTTACAACCGAAGTTTACGCCGCCTCGAAGAAGTTTGCCGAATGGCAATTTGCCAAAGCAGCTCAAGAAGGAGATGTGACTTACGGGATGGTTCGCTTTACTCATATGTTGGAAAATAGCTTGTTCTGCGAGCAAATGTCCAAAAAAGTAGAGCAAGGTAAAACTGTCAACGTTCACGCTCCCCACCGCTACGTAACTGCTCAAAATCTTTTTGAAGCCGTACATTTATTGCTGAATTCTCTGGTTGTGTCCGTTCCTGGAAAACTGAAATTTGTTGCCGTAAGTAATCTCGGGTGGCCGACAGAAACTTTGGAAGTAGCTCTTTATAAAATTCTTGAATCAGGCAAAAATCTGCCGATTTATTTTCAAGGACTTTTGCCGGGATACGAAGAACCCTTTTTCCTTGGACAATTTGACTGGAAAAAGCCTACAGACATTCACCTCTTAATTAATGTTTTGGAAGATCCTTTTAGAAGTGTTAACGATACGGGCGACGTGGTGAGTGTTGAATTAGCTCCTTTTTCTTTGCCCGTCTTAGATAAACAAGTGTCGAAGCTGGAAAGCTTAATCATCGATCCAGATTTCCCCGAAGTGCAAATCAAGCACGCTCTTGTCGCAGCGGAAAAAGAAGTGATTGCTTCCTCTTTTGCGTGGAGTGCCCCTGAAGAGTTGTTGAAGATTTTGCAATGGGGAATCAATCCCAAGAAATTGCAAGGTTACGGAACAGAAATCACTGACTATAGCGAGATTATCCAACTCCTCCTGCAAGGAATCTGCGGGCGGCTTAGCCAAGAAGTCTTGTACAGTGCTGGAGTTACGGCAGATGAGTTTGATGACTTAGTTGAGAGTCTTTCTACCCTGGATCTGATTCAAGCAGAAGTGGGATATTTGCGATCGCTGTCGAGATATCTCAGAGAATTTGCACCCCCCGCACAGTTCACCATCAAAAAATCTGAACCTGTGGCTATCCCCGATGCAGCGTAGCTTGAACATAGTTTTGAGTTGGGAGATGGCTTCCTCAGTGCCCACCCACAGGGGATGAATGAGTTATATCAATTCCCGTTGCACGAGCTAAATGATTGTTAACTGTTGGCGCGCGGGTCGAAAAACTAAATGGTTGAGTGTTAACTGTTGACTCGATTTTATGATTCCGATGCAACCGGATTTGATGTTAAACATCGACGAAGTGTTTAGTTGATTAAAAATATCACACCCAGAAACCAGGTTTCTTTGAGAAACCTGGTTTCTCCAGTCGGGGCTTGTTTGAGGTTTAATTAAATTGAGTGACTTAACATTGTCAGAATAGACATGATATGATATTATCTGCGACTGCACAACCGCAATCAAATTAATTTGTAGTGAGGACGATCGTCCTAGTAGTTTTAGGAGGACTTAAGTCATCACAACAAATGCGA
The DNA here is from genome assembly GCF_036705385.1 of Microcoleus sp. B3-A4. NCBI lineage: Bacteria > Bacillati > Cyanobacteriota > Cyanophyceae > Oscillatoriales > Microcoleaceae > Microcoleus > Microcoleus sp. B3-A4. The sequence goes on from NZ_JAUBUI010000005.1 coordinate 73,759, forward strand.
TAACGGTGATTTTTTGCAAGCATGATACGATGATACTTTAGATAGAGTGGCGCTGTGAGTTAACAAAGGTGCAATTAGATCAAATAAACTCAATGAACCCAACCAATAAAATTAAATTAAGGTACTAGAATTGTGGAAATTAATCAGCTACTGTTCCTATTGATTGATGTTGTGCTATTGGCGATCGCCCTGAGCCTCCTCATTCCCGTTGCAGTTCTATTTCTAGAATGCAGTGCAGCTTTCTTCTCCGGCTTCGGCCCCACAGCGGAAACTAAAGCGCCCCGCCCCAAAGTAGCAGTTTTAATTCCCGCTTACAACGAAGCAGCAGGAATTGCCGCGACAATCTCCACCATATTGCCACAGTTAACACCTCAAGACCGCCTGTTAGTGATTGCTGACAACTGCACGGACGCCACGGCAGAAATCGCCCGTAACTGCGGTGCAAGTGCGATCGAGCGCCAAGACACACAACGCAAGGGCAAAGGATACGCACTGGATTTTGGCTTGCAGTCGATCGAATCAGACCCCCCCGAAGTAGTCATCATGGTTGACGCAGACTGCATCTGTCAGCCCGACGCTATAGAAAAATTAGCCCGGGTTGCAGTTGCCGAACAAAGACCAGTGCAAGCAACTTATCTCATGGAACAGCCACCAAATCCTACTCCTAAAGATTCCATTTCTGCTTTAGCATTTCTTGTGAAAAACTTAGTCCGTCCCAGCGGATTAAAAAAGTTAGGATTCCCATCATTACTAACGGGTACTGGCATGGCTTTTCCCTGGTCGATAATTCGATCGGTTTCCCTAGCTAGCGGCAATATTGTTGAAGATATGCAGATGAGTTTGGATTTGGCGATCGCCGGACACCCAACAGTATTCTGCCCGGAAGCCAACGTCACCGGGTGTTTGCCACAGCAGCAGCAAGCAGCTAAAAGTCAAAGAACCAGATGGGAACACGGTCACATACAGACATTGTTAACTCAAACTCCCCGGCTGACAGCAGCTTCAGTCGAGCAAAAACGTTTTGACTTATTGGCGATCGCCCTCGACTTATCCGTCCCTCCCCTATCGCTTTTAGTTGCTATCTGGCTAGCTGCTTTTGCCGCCTCTTTAGTAGCAGCAACCTTGGGAACATCCCCGATTCCTGCGATATTGTTAGCTGTACAAGGACTGCTAATTTTAGTTTCAATTGTCAGCGCTTGGGCAAAATTCGGGCGTGCCAATATTTCCGGCGCAACTCTTTTATCCGTACCTTTTTACATCCTCTGGAAAATACCTTTGTATCTGGGTTTTCTTCTAAAGCGGCAAACTAAATGGGTGCGGACAGAACGCGATGTTTAGTATTTGTAGAGTGAGTCATTCAGATACTTGACGAACTCTAAAATCTCGTTTCGGGACCATATTGAATAAACTGGTGCGGACAAAACGCCATGTTTAATATTCGGTATAGTGCCTCAGCCAAATACTTCACCTAAGTCAAAAAGTAAAAACGTCAAAAAGTAAAAACAAAAAGTCTGAAGCTGGAAAATTCCAACTTCAGACTTTCACTAACTCCCCGGGTAGGATTTGAACCTACGACCAATCGGTTACACTTATCCCAACGTTTCCGAAGGGCGCGGACTATTTCATCATCCCTACAAATCATGTTTGTGATCTGTCGTCGGATGTCAGGCGCTATGAGATTTATTGGTTAGGCTCCTCATCTCTAGTCTCTGCACCTTTCCGGCTACTTGCGATCGCAACCGCTGCCTTTCGCCAGACTTGGCTCAAGATTGCCGCCACCCGAAGTGCTGCGGTTTCCTTGAATTCACCCGATTTTTCAGTATCCGTTACCGGATAGAGCTGCTATGTCACTAGGGCTTTTGGTTGGTGCCAAAGGCTTGCATTCATTACAGCCGACCGCTCTGCCACTGAGCTACCGAGGATTGGGGTTTTTTGTTACCCACAATTACTAACAATAGCTGAACTTACTCGATTTGGCAAGGCCTTTGATAAACTTTTTTTTTGTCATACAGAGAGCGGGTTTCAGCAGCTAATGCAGCCCCATTCTCAACTTGGCGAGGCGCTGCTGGGATTCTGGATCGAGGGAACTGGCGAGAAAGCGACTGGAATTTTGTTTGCGGGATTTGTGCCGGCGCTCGCTGCGGCGGGCGGTGGATTCTACGTCAGCCGCTAGTTGTTCGGCGGACATCCATTCGGCACCGTAGCCAACTACGGTCAATTGCTGCGCTCGGTCTGAGGTGGCGACAATCATGCGGCCTTTGCCTTTGACCGATCGCAACTCGTAGCGCAAACTAGCACAAGATTTTTCAATATAAGTATCTGCTGTCTGACCGAAGTCAGTGTAGTGCACCGATAAATTTTTAGTAATAATTTCTTTAACGCCGGGAGTATCTCGATAGTGCGCGTCAAACACCAGTCGAGCCTCAAAATCTTGAACGGCGCTGTAGTTAACTAAAACCTCTATTAACTCGCGGCGAGCTGTTTCGAGTTCGTCGCGATCGCGCTTCTCTCGAAGTCGAGGCCAAAGTCCAATTATGTTATAGCCGTCTACAAGTAAAACTGCTTGTGATACATAGGGTGACATGGTTCAAGGCTGAAGAGATCCAGCACGTATAGGACATTATTTGCATTGTTCATCAAAGCTTTTGTTCAATAATATTACCTATTGATGTGTAATTGCTAGGTTACATCGCAATAATTAAACCCCCCAGAGCCAGCTTTACCTGAGTTTTGGGGGGTTAGATTAACCAATAAATTTTCCAGCTTATTCGCCAGATTCCAGCGATACGGGCGATCTTACAACTGTCGGCAGGGATATTTTCTCAACAGCAGGAGTACAACCTAGCCACTGCACCGACAACTCCGCAAACTGCTGCGGGGGGCCGCTCACGCAAAAACGAGTCGGTAGCGCAGTACCAGGATTCCGCAGCCCTAAAAGCTCCAATTCTCTGGCTGCTGCAGCCACCACCCGTACCGCAGGATCGATCAATGTCACCCCAGCAGGCAAAAGCGAGCGCAGCACAGGAGCCAACAGCGGATAATGAGTGCAGCCGTAAATCAGCGTATCGATGCGCTGCTGAATTAAAGGAGCCAAATATTCCCGAGCCACCTCACAAGTATAAGGGTCGTGAATCCGGTTTTGCTCCACCAGCGGCACAAAAGCCGGACAGCTAACCTGCCACACCAGGCAAGAATCGTCCATCTCCAAAATCGCATTTCGATAAGCATTGCTAGCAGCCGTAGCAGGGGTTGCGATGACCCCGATCCGCTTGCCTTGCTGCACCGCAGCCTGCGCCCCCGGCAGAATTACTCCCAGCACCGGGATATCAAATTCAGCCTGCACCATCTCCATCGCCAAAGCAGAACTGGTGTTGCAGGCCATAATGACCATTTTCACATCCTGTTCCACCAACCAGGCCATAATTTCGCGGACAAACTCCACAATTTCTGACGGCGTGCGAGTGCCGTAAGGCAGCCTCGCCGTATCTCCAAAATAAAGTATCGATTCGTTAGGCAATTGTCGGTACAACTGGGTCAAAACAGTCAAACCGCCCACGCCGCTGTCAAAAATACCGATTCTTTGTTGTCCAGAGTCTGTTGTCATTTGTTAATTGTCAATAGTCGGTTGTCAATAGTCAGCAGGCACCAGCCATCAGCCCTCAGTCATCAGTCATCAGTCATCAGGAAAAATTACCAATTACCAATTACCAATTACCAATGCCGAATTACCAATTACCAATTACCAATCCCTCCGGCAATATATTATCTTTGTTGAAGATAAACTAAAATGCCGCGAGCGATCGAAGCCGCCATTTGACTGCGGTAAGCTGGGTCAGAAAGCCTAGCAGCATCTTCAGCACCCGTGACAAAACCTACCTCCAGCAAAACAGAAGGCATAGAAGTCTTCCTCAAAACGTAAAATCTCGCCTGCCGCACTCGGCGGTCAGTCGCCCCCGTACCCTCCAAAATACTGGCGTGAATCACCCTCGCCAAATCTTGGCCGTTATTGAAATAATAAGTCTCAACCCCGCTAATATCCGGCCGACTCATATTAATCGCATTAGCGTGAATGCTGACAAATAAACTAGCATTCACCCGTTCCGCCAAAGAAACTCTCGGTTCCAGGTCGATTTCGCTGTCGTCAGTCCGAGTCATCACCACCTGCACGCCCTGCTGTTCCAGCAGCCTCGCCACCTGAAACGAGATATCCAAAACAATCTCCTTCTCCTGAATGCCCTGAATCCCCACTGCCCCAGGATCGCGGCCACCGTGACCAGGATCGATCGCTACTACGGCGCGGCGGTTAGAAGCTTGGGGCAAATCGTCGCTTCCGAAAGTCCTTCTCGGCAAAGGCTGCAAATTCGGAGTGCGAGTAAAAGGCTGCTGCGCGCTAGCATTCGATCGCAACTGCAAAGACAGCAACTGCGGGTTCGGTCTCGTCACCCTGCCTACCTCTACCCCCGATCGCGGCTGCACCCAAATCACCACAGTCTCCGCATCTTCTTGACTGGCACTAAACGATACAGGACTGTTGGCATCGAGCTGAGGAATTTCTCCCGTCAGGACACTAGAGGCGATCCTGATCCAGTAAGCTCTCGACCCCTGGTCCCACCCGCTGGTATAGGAGACTTGGCGGTCAGTTCTCACCACCAGTTGCGTGCCGTTACTGGCTAAATCAATTGACTGAACCCTCGCTAAATTTCCTTGAGCTTGTCTAGCCGGAGGATCTACAGTCAGGCCGCGGGAAACCGAGGGCTGTCTTACACTTCCAGGCGATAGCACAACCCCGCCCAAATTGCTCACAGATGCCCGCCACTGATTATTAGAATTCTTCATCCGCAAAGTCACGCGGGTAACGGGCGGGTCTGTTGGCAGTTGCCGGACTTCAATCTTTTCAACCCCGTGCTGACCGTTCGTTTGAGGCTGTTGGCTGCTTAGGCCCGGCGCTACACTAGCTCCTTCTATATCGAGGGTGGCGATGTCCCCAGCCCGACTTTGTTGAAAATTAATTTGGGGGCGACCGCCCGCAGTGCGGACTAAAAAACCGTCCGCCGTCACCTGAACGTTCTGAACTACAGTTGTCTCGGCCGACTGGGCTTGGGATGCTGAGGGTTCAACCGATAACCTTTCTCCCCCTGGCTCTGAAATCGGATTTTGAGTTTCTCCCCGCACCGGCGTTGGCAAATCCACTGTCCACTCGCTCGGAGAAATCCCCCGGAATTTGACTTGCTGAGGGTCTATAGTAAACCCGTCTTTGATCTCGACCACAATTCTGGTCGTATCGTTGTCAAACTGCCCTACCCGCACCGATTCGATCGCCCCTGAGAGCGGTTTGCTGACCGAGGGACGACCCAGACTCGTCCCCGGCAAGTCGATTACCAACCGCATCGGGTTGAAAATCAGTTGAGCCTTGGGTTGTACTCCCCCGTCTGTTGTAATGTAAAGCCGGTTCTCTGAAGCATCAAACCGCCAAGATTGCAGTCTAGCTGCTTCGGCGGCTCCGGCGAGCAAAAATACACTTAAGAAACTCGGTAGTAGCCAGTGGAATTTCACGACAGTTTTTTCCTCGTTTGCGTTACTGCCAAAAGCTGGAAGGGCGCTGCTTGCCCGATCGGCTTTCAGCAGTTAGCCGCCAGCAGACCGGGGGCACGGGGGCCGTCAGTTGTTGGCTAAATTGACTTTTTTATGCGTTAACAGGCTCCCAAATGCCAGATCCCGGCATTTTTGAACTTTCCCGTATACTTGGGGGCGATCGGTTATAAGCAGACTGAAAGATTGTGGGCACAAGGGAAGGTATTTATTTTTAGGAGCAAGAAACAAGGTGTTTCTTGAAGTTAGAAGGTACAAGTTAGAAGGTAGAATTTTACCGTTCTTCCAGGGAGGGGTTTCATAGCTCTTTAATGTTGGCGAAGCTCGTTACGGCAAGGGTTATAATCCGCTTTACACTTGCGTTTTGTTCTAACTTTTCCTAAACTACCTCAATAACTTAACAACTTACCTCGGGAACTATCCGGATTTCCCAGATTTAGGTAACTTTTCAAGGGCGCCAAATGTTAGTCCCAGACAAACTGACATATTCTTTGGAAAAATCTTTTTTGCTAATTTTTTGCTAACAGATTCACAGTTAAATACAACTCCATATCGCCCCTGCTCTCTTTTTTTCTGAATTTTTTAGTCAGGGAGTTTCGGTGCTGCTTGAAACTTAGTGGGGCGATCGCGATCGCGCCCGCCAATTTGACACTATGATAGCTAGTCCATGTTTTCATCAGTAACGGGAGAGTTTTGTGTGTTACTTGGGCGGGCAATGCTTTGTCCTTTAGACTCTTTTTGAGTGCACGATCGACAGCCAGAGCATTGGTTTGTTGACCTGAGAAAAAGTTTTGACCGTAGATGATATAGTTATCGCAGTTGTAAAGTTTTTTGGACAGCAAAGACAATCGATCGGCTTCTGGGTAAAACCTGTGATTTGGTTTAATGACTTGCCTTTCGACTAACTGCATAACTTGGATGTGTACTACCAGTTAGAGAAGATACACTATCTTGGTGATTGTGTCAATCTCTGACCTTTTAAAAAAAGGGCAATCAATAACAGTAGATACATGACATCACAGAAAGACGGAGACTTAATTTCCAGCAGGAGTCGCCCACAGCAAACAAGTGGTTTAGGTTAGTTCAAGCCTCTAGATAGCCGCTGGCGAGCCAGTATCGAACCTCAAATCGACTGACTCTCAAGATAGGGAAGTTTTGTAATTTAGCAACAGCCCTGACGGTTATGACGTTCTTAATATCTGAAACCTAAGCGGTCGATTGGACCTTCCCTCGAACTTCTTTTTACCCAGTCAGCTTCGTCGCTATAGCCTTCAACATCTCCTATACCATACCACCGGGTGCGATCGAGTTCTGGCAAATTTATTTTTGAGCGGGATCGATACCCGTAAGTGATTTTTTTCCCTTAATAATCCACGGCCCCATGTCTAATCAACAGTGCTGCAATTCGCTCTCGCCCATAGGTGCAAAATTCCGGCCCATCCAGTTCAAAATGGCTTGATTTACTTGTTCCGGGCATTCATCCTGGGGACAGTGGCCCGCATTGTCTAATTCAACTAGCTCTACATAATTGGGATTACATTCGACAAATTGGTGGGGTCGGGCAAACCGAGGGGGAATCATGCGATCTTGTTTGCCCCAAATTAACAGCATGGGAATTGTTAAATTTCGCATCACCATCTTGACACTGGGGCAAAATTTTGAACTGCCTACTGCTTTAAATAAAGCGCAGAAGGCACGGGCTGCTCCCCGATCGCCTGCTGGCCCTGCTAGAATTTCCACTAATTCGTCGGTAACAGCTTCGGGGTTGGAGTAGGCAAAGCCAACCCAGCGACGGACAAAGGAAGGCTTGCGGGCAAAATAAAATAAAGGTCTGAGTACGATCGGAGAAACAAACAAACTTTCAACCGCTTCGATCGCCGGAAGCAGCCATCCGGGCACCGCCTCCGCTCGTACAGAGGGGTCTGGGAGACTAATCATCACCGTGCCGGCCACCATGTCCGGGTGAGCTGCGGCGACGGCCAGACAAATCAGCGAGCCGATCGAGTTTCCTGCCAATATTACTGGCTCTCTGATAAAAGTTAGCCAAAAATCATAGACTTGATCGACCCACAAAGACACAGAGTAGTCGATCGGAGCTTTTTGGGAAGCGCCAAACCCCAACAAATCCAAGGCGTAAACCGTTTGGTTTTCGGCGAGTTGGGCGAGATTTTGTCGCCAGTGACCGATCGAAGCTCCAAACCCGTGCAGTAAAATAATCGGCGTTCCCGATGCGTGCGGGGCAATTACCTGGGCCCCAGAATCGAGAGATTCGAGCGCGCCTTGATTTCGCCCGAAAGTCGGCCGCAAATAAGTGTAGCGAGTTTGCCAACCCCGCCACATCCAGTCTCGTTGAGTTCCCACCCGTTGGTGCCACAGCAGAGAATTTGTCAATTTTGCCTCAGCTCGCAACATAAATTTACACTTGCTTATACCTATTCTACAAGGCAAATCCGGCGACTTGGGGGACTTGCCAGACTGCGCGAGATGAGGTTGGAAAAGCTGTTTTACCTCATCTTTAACCTTTTTGCCTGAATTTTTGACGGTTTTGTCATCAATCAGGCACGGGGACAGGCGATCCTGTGTGAAGTTAAAATAAAACTAGGCAGAAACTCAGCCAGACTGAGTAGAATAGCAAGTATTGTAAGAATTCATTTACGATCGTCCAAATAGTCCCCAAGGCTTTAGCGGAGGGGAGACAGGGCGCGGTAGTACGTCCGGTAAGGGTAACACCTTATAAAACAGTTCGATCGTCCAAGTGAAATATTGACCGATCAAACCTGTAACTATCAAGAAGCTTCGCTATTAAACTACTGCTTGTAAAACCATTCATGCCTGTGATTGAAAGAAGACAAAATCGCAACCTACCCCAGATCAACGAAAATATTCGATACCCCAAAATCCGGGTAATCGATACCGACGGCGCGCAACTAGGGATATTGACGCCTGCTGAAGCGCTGCGCCTCGCCGAAGAAAAAGAACTGGATCTTGTACTTGTCAGCGACAAAGCTGACCCGCCCGTATGCCGGGTAATGGACTATGGGAAGTACAAATTCGAGCAGGAAAAGAAAGCGCGAGAAGCAAAGCGGAAGCAGCACACTGCCGATGTTAAAGAAGTGAAGATGCGCTACAAAATTGAAGAACACGACTACCAAGTGCGCCTCAAACTAGCAGACCGCTTTATCAAATCTGGGGACAAAGTAAAAGCCACGATCATGTTCAGAGGTCGGGAAATCCAACACAGCAACCTAGCAGAGGACTTGCTCAAGCGCATGGCCACAGATTTGCAGGAAATCGCAGAAGTGCAGCAAGCCCCGAAAAAAGAAGGACGCAGTATGATGATGCTGCTGTCGCCGAAGAAAGTATAAATAGATAGTCATTAGTAAGCAGTCATCAGTCATAAACTGGTGACTGATAGCTGATGACTTCCGAAGTTAGTCAGTCAGGAATAAGCTACCACACAGGGAAATCAAGACTGCATGGAAAATTTTCAAATCAGAGGTTCGGCGGGAGTAAGACAAGGAGTGCTGCGATCGCTCAACCTGCGATCGGAAGAAGTAGAGCGAACCGTACTGATGTTCCTCGTCTACACTCTAACCTCCGTCGGGCTGATCTGGCTGGAACTGAGCACAGTAGGTCTGTTTTTAGACGAGTACGGTGCCGACAAAATGCCTTTTATCTACATAGCCAGCGCATTTATCGGTTCTGGCTTGGGATTTGTCTACTCGTGGCTGCAAAAAATCCTGCCGCTGAGGCGCACCGTCGTAGTGGTTCTGGGCATGATGTCAGTACCGCTATTTTTGTTTCGATTCGGCATCGGCTACGAAAATACTAAGATAGCTGGCATCAGCATCGCTTTTATTACTATTTTTTTGATGTGGCTGTGGGTGGAAGCTTGCTATGTCCTCAACGACCTCAACACTTCCATCACCTCCAACCAACTGTTTAACATTAGAGAAATCAAGCGCACCTATCCGCTAGTCAGCAGCGGCTATCTAGTGGCTGGAGTAGTCAGCGGTTTTTCTTTGCCTGTTTTGCTGTACGTAGTTGGACTCAAAAACGTTACCCTCATATCGGGGTTGATGGTGGCGACAGGCTCGGTGTTGCTCTACTACCTCACGGAAAAATACAGCCAAGCATTTCCGGAAACGGCTCACTGGACGGATGACGACGAAGACGACGACCAAGAAGAATTTACCGCCCGCAAAGTTACAGGCCCGCTACAAAAATACGCCGTACCTCTAGTCAGTTTCTTTATCCTCGCAGAAGTCGTCTACGTGCTGGTAGATTTCCAATTCTACAGCCAGTTAGAATACCAAAACCCGGAAGACGGAGCTAGCTGGATCGCTAGCTTCCTGGGCATTTATGAAGGCATACAAGGCCTGTTTCAAGTGGCGACTCAGTGGTTCGCTTCGAGCAGGTTGGTGGAAAGAATCGGTGTGTTCGTGACGGCAATGATTTTGCCGGCGGGCATCGCTATACTCGGGGTGCTGACCATAGGAGCATCCCTCGGCCAGCTAGTATCTGTGTTTATCGGGCTAATATTGCTGAGATTTTTAGACGAACTGCTTCACTACACCCTTTTGGAAACCGTTAGCCCGGTTTTATTTCAACCGATTCCCGACAATATTCGATCGGGAATTCAAACTTTGGTCAACGGTGTGGGCGAACCTTTGTCCTGCGGAGCTACAGGAGTAGGCATCCTGATTATGCTGTGGGTGACAGGCAAGATACTCCCCCAGCAAGACGAAAATGTATTTCACGACCAGCAAAGCTTGATATTTATTGGCGCGATCGTAATATTGGCACTGTTGTGGGTGTTTGTCGTATGGATGATCCGCTCTCAATACGTCGGTTTGTTGGTCAAAAGTGCGGAGCGGGGGCGCTTGGGCGTCACAGACGTTGACCTCAAAGCTCTCAAGCGCGCAGTGGTGGAAACTCTACAAAAGCCGGGGGGCGAAGATGAAAAGCGCTCTTGTATAGAACTCCTGACGCAAATTGACCCCAAAAATGTCGGAGAAGTTCTGGCTCCCATCCTCGATTCGCTGTCCCCTGGTTTGCAGCGCCAGAGCTTGGAAACGATGCTGCAACATCCGAACCCCGCATATTTAGAATCTGTCCGCGCACTCTCGCAGCAATCCTTGCCACCGGAGGTTCTGGCCTTGGCTTTGCGCTACATCTGGCTGACGGAAGCTGAACCGAATATTGAGAGCTTGCGGCCTTACTTGCAGCCGACGGTCGATCCGGTGGTGCGGGGTACGGCGGCTGCTTTAATTATGAGAAGGGGCGATCGCCAGCAAAAGGCAGAGGCTACTAATACGCTGCGGCAAATGCTGACACACAAGCAAGAGCGGGAACGTGTTATGGGGACGCGGGCTCTGGGAGAAGCGGATTATTTGCAAGGACTGCGGCTGCATATCCCCAATCTGTTGCAAGATGAATCTCTGCGAGTGCGCTGCGCTCTGTTAGACGTGATTTCGTCTACTCATTCGGAAGAATATTATCCTTCGCTGCTGCGCGGACTTGGTTACAAATCAACTAGGGAAGCGGCTTTGCAGGCTATAGTCAAACTTCACAACGACGCCATTCCTTTGCTCGTGTATTTGGCTGAGGACATCCACAAGCCGGATTTGGTCAGGTTGCAAGCTTGGACGGCTCTGGGTCAAATAGGGACTCCGGAGGCGATCGACATTTTGGTCAGCAATTTGATGACGGCTTGGGGAACGACGAGGCGCAATATCCTCCGCATCCTGTTGAAAATGCCTTCAGAAGCGGGGATAGAAGGGGTTCTAGACCGCATCGGCCGTAGCGGCTTGGAAACTCTTATCGAACAGGAGTTAATGTTTATCGGTCAAATTTATGCAGGTCTGGTAGATTTGTCAGGGGTAACAAGCTACGGCAATTTCTCAGAGCGAGATGCCAAGGGTGCCCGGGAACAGGGGAACGATACGGCTCAATTGTTGCAGCGTGCTCTGGCGGGGTTGGAAGCTGATGCTAGGGAGCGGTGTTTTTTGCTGATGAAGTTTCTTTATCCGCTTGACACGGTACAAGCCGCTGCTTTCAACATCGCTTCCGGCCAACCTTCTTTGGTTGCTAGGGGATTGGAAATTCTCGATAATACTGTGGATATAGCTAGGAAGCGATCGCTCATCAATTTGTTAGACCAAAACTCGGAAAGAGAAAAATTGAGCAACCTCTCGGAATTGATGGTTTACAAACCTCTAGCCCCTAGCGATCGTTTGCGCCGCTTGCTAGAATTGCGCCACTTCCTTTCGGATTGGGCCTTGGCCTGCTGCTTTCACTTGGCGAGAGAAGCGCGCTGGAGTCTTACGGCTCAACAAACTCTCGTCTGTCTGCAGCACCCGACGGGTTTTGTCCGCGAAGCAGTGTTAGCCTATTTGAAAATAGCATCGCCGCGGGCTTTGGTCGAATTGTTGCCCAGGCTGCAAAATGACCCCGATAATTTGGTATCCGCTCAAGTGGAAGAGATGATGGCAGAGTTCGGTGCTGGGGGGAAAAGGTAACATTAGTCAGTTGTCAGTTGGCAGTTATTATTGTCAGTCAACAGTTAACCGTCAACCGTCAACAGTTTTTATTGTCCTTCTTCTTCCCTTTTTTAAGTTTAAATTAATCATTGCATCTCATTATGTTAACCAGCGTAGAACGCCTATTGTTTGTGAGGGAGGTTCCGATTTTTAAGGAACTACGGGATGATTTTCTCGTGCGTCTAGCATCGGTAATGGATGAACTTTCGTTTCCTTCTAAGCACAGGATTTTTACGGAAGGACAAGAAGGTCGGTCTCTCTATATTTTGGTATCGGGAACGGTGCGGGTGCATATAGGCGATCGGGATTTAGCACAGTTGAAAGCGGGGGCTTGTTTCGGGGAAATGTCGCTTTTTGACGCAGAACCTCGATCGGCTTCTATTTCTACTCTCGAACAATCCGAGTGTTTGATGCTGACTCAAATGCAGCTATACGATGCGATTGATGAAACGCCGGGAATTGCTGTGAATATTATTCGCTTGCTGTCGCGCCGGATTCGTGAGTTGAATCAAAAGTTGAATGCTAAAGAAGCCATGATGCCGCCTACAGAGACTGTGAGAGTTGCGGAAATGCGATGAAATTGGGGAATTGGGAATTGTGTTTTTAGTAGTCGAGCGGTAATTCTGCACAATTTACAGCAGTTTGCGATTCTATGAGGTACATTAGCAGCAATGAGTGAACCAATGTCTTAAATGGTTCGGATTCATAAAATTAAGGGCAACTGCTATGAGCCTGTCAATCATCTCTGGGGTCTGGGGAGAAAACATTCGCAAAAAAGATTTACAGCACTTTCCGATGTTAAGAGGTACAATTAAGTGAAAAGCACTTGATAGTTGACGGGGTTGTCACCCCGTCAATATTTAAAGTATGTGATAAGTCAATGTAACGACAAGCAGATAGCATTAATTTGGGGTGGCGCTAAATATCATTCTTCTTTTCTAGGTTAAAGACTTTTTGTCAGGGGTGAATAATGATGCAAGATGAATCTGATTGGAAAATCACTTGTTTGAGATTCGCACTGCTACGCTCCAAGTCAGCATCCAATTGAAAATATTTGGTTACAAGCTAAACAATTGATTAGGGAGTGCTATCATCTGTATCAGACATTTGCTCTCGTCAAATATATATTTAAGTTAGTTAGTCATTATCAGAAATTTTATTTCGTCAAGCTTCATAGTTATGGTAAATTCTCACAAATCATATAGGATTGCTATAGCGCAGAGCTAAAGCTCAAACTAGGGCGCCGATCTAACCTCACCCCTAACTCTGCGAAATAACCCAAAGGCGGTAGCATAGTTTGGGAAACGGCATCAACTGAAGATGAACTTAGCGCCAGCAACAGTCCTGCAACAGGGCAAATACAAAATTCACGCGACTTTAGGGATAGGAGGGTTCGGCATCACTTACCGAGCTACCCACACCCATTTAAACCAAACAGTCGTACTCAAAACCCTCAACGAAAGTCTGCGCCAACACCCAGAATCTGCCCAATTTCAGCAGCAGTTTATTGCCGAAGCCCAACGCCGATCGCGGTGTCAGCATTTCAACATAGTCAGGGTAATCGACTTTTTTGAAGAAGCCGGACAGTCTTTTATTGCAATGGACTACATTCCGGGCCAAACTCTCGCCCAAATAGTCGCAACCGATCGGCCGCTGCCAGAAGCCCAGGCCCTTCACTATATTCGGCAAATAGCCTCAGCCGTAAGTACAGTGCACCACAGCGGATTGCTGCACGGAAATATCAATCCAGAAAATATTATCCGGCGAGCCGATTCTCACGTAGTAATGTTAATAGATTTCGGAATTGCCCGCGGCTTTACCGCCGGCACCAAACAAACCCACACTAACTTGCTCTCCCCCGGGTACGCGCCGATCGAACAATACCTCTATGACGGTAAATGTACACCGGCCACTGACATCTACGCGATCGCAGCCACCCTCTACTACTTACTATCCGGCGTGGCGCCCGTAGCAGCACCCCTGCGCGATCGCATTCCCTTGACTGAGTTACGGCAATTTCAGCCCAACCTCAACCCAAGAATCGAGCGAGCCATCCTTCAGGGACTCGAAATCGACCCCCACAACCGCCCTCAGACAGTGGAAAATTGGCTCACCATGCTGCAAGAAACAGAGCGAGTATCAGTAAAAAGAAAAGGCAAGCAAAATCTAAGATTGCCCGCACCTCCCCCGCCGCAGTTGACTTTTCTGGCGTTTCTCGTAACGGCTGCAATTGCAGGCTGGATGGGTTTTGACCTAGCATCGCACTACAACAGCACGACTCTCAGTAATGGGCCCAAAAGTGAGTCCTTCCCATCTCTCGAAGATTTGCTCAAATCCCGCGATTTGTCAGGGCCGATGTTCGGGCAGCCGTCTGTCGAAAGCAGCCCTCTCTACCCGATCGAACTCAACAAGCGCCCCAAACCCTCCTTAGACAGCACCAACATTCCCGAACAGATCGACGATCCCTCAGAAACGAGCGCACAACCTTCTGAGTCTCCAAGCCAGGAAACTCCCGCCCCAGAACCCGAAGCGGAACCTGAGCCATCGCCGACGCCCGAACCCGCAGAGGAGCCTTCTGAGTCCCCCATTCCAGAGCCTCAAACCGAAATCGAGCCAGCTCCCCAACCAGAAGCCGCACCTGTACCAGAAGTTGCGCCCCTGCCTGCAGAACCGCCCGCCGCGCCCGCCCCGCCTGCCCCTGAGAGTGCTAGCGCTGAAACCTTGCCGCCGTCGGAATCCGCGCCGCCAGTAATAGCTTCGCCCATCGAGCGATCGCCTGAGCCTGCGATACCCAGCAGCAGTGGCAGCAATTCAGATAGTTCGATCGCACCTGATTCACCACCCCCTGTAGCAGATCCCACGATGCCTTTTCCCGAACCTGCGACAAATTAGTATGGTTTTTGTTGGTTCAAAGTGCGGACAAATACTTGGTTTTATGAGTCAGCAAATATCTGCTCAGTAGTTGAGATAATAACGCCCTACCTAGCCAACGACGATCTTCCAAAAACTTCGGTCGAATCGGAAAATCTCAACAGTCGCCGTCTGAGTTTATCGACTATTTCCTATTCCCTCTACCATCCAAATGCCCGCAAAAAAATGCAGAAAGGTTTCCTATTTTGATTTAAATTATGTTAGAATATGTACGCGGCGCTGAGGTGGTGTGAGGTCGCGTATTAATACTGCCAAGCTGCAAACATTTTGGTAGAAAGCAACCCCAACATCGAATTTGAGCCAGTCTAAGCGAGGCTTTTGGGCTAAGGCGTGGCGCGTTAGACTATTCTAACTCTCAACAATCCCATCCCCGACAAAGGGGTGGGAGTGTCAATTCCCCCAAACTTCCTTCCTTTGGGAGCAAGCATCATCGGGGACAAGCAAGTTATAATTTGTTGCGGAAGCGCACAGAGATTTTTTATGAGTAAACCCCCAGTTCATGCTTTTTTTGTAGGCAGAGCACTTGCCGAAGCACTGTACGAGCAATTAGAAAGCGCCGCAACCAACGCTTTCTCTGAACTCGGCAAATTTGACGCAGAACAAAGAGAACGCTTGCGGCAGTTCACTGATCGAGTTGTGGAACGGGCAAATAGAGCTTCGGATGAGGCGATGCAGACCCGAACAGGGACTACAAGCACCACCACCATTCAAGACATCCATCCCGCTGATTTGCAAGCGACTATTGACGAGCTGCGTGCCGAAGTGGCTCTGGTGCGATCGGAATTGCAGCGCTACCGCAGCAGTTTGCCCTAGCGCTCGATTCGACCACAACTATTATTTACTACGTGAGCGCATTGCTTTGCGCTCCTGCGCTCCTACTTTCAATCAAAGCAACAACATAAAATAAGCAATTTGGGAACCCAAGTGTCTGCTCTCCTTGATGACTCTGTTAATCGCCAGCGCTCCCCCAAGCACACTGGCGAAGCCGATGAGCTAAAAACTGCTAGTAAATCTTACAAAAGTAAAGCTTATCGCTGGAATCGCGAAAAATATTCCCGGAAGCGGCGCTTCTTCGACATTTGGGCCTTTGTCTTGCTCTGGCTGGCTTCCCTTTGGCTCGACAGCAAAAATTGGAGCTACTGGGGAGGCGTGACTGAAGAAAAGAAAGTTGCCAGGCGCCGCTTTCAAGCTATCTGGGTTCGAGAAACACTCTTGGAGTTGGGGCCGACTTTCATTAAAGTTGGGCAGTTATTTTCCACCCGCGCTGATTTGTTCCCGGCAGAGTTTGTCGAGGAACTTTCTAAGCTGCAAGATAAAGTGCCTGCTTTCAGCTACGAGCAGTTAGAGGTAATTGTCGAGCAAGATTTGGGCAAGACAGTTCAAGAACTCTACCGCAGCTTTGACCCGGTGCCCCTGGCTGCTGCAAGTCTGGGTCAGGTACACAAAGCTCAACTGCATTCGGGCCCGGAAGTGGTGGTCAAGGTGCAGCGACCGGGACTGCGGAAGCTGTTCGAGATAGATTTGCAAATTCTTAAGGGAATTGCCCGCTACTTTCAAAACCATCCTAAGTGGGGCCACGGCCGAGATTGGATGGGGATTTATGAGGAATGCTGTCGCATTCTGTGGCTGGAAATTGACTATCTCCATGAAGGCCGCAATGCTGATACTTTTCGCCGCAATTTTAGCAACTGTGACTGGGTGCGGGTGCCAAGGGTTTATTGGCGGTACGCGGCTCCGCGAGTGCTGACTTTGGAATACCTGCCCGGGATTAAAATCAGCCACTATGAAGCTTTGGAAGCGGCGGGTATAGATCGTAAATTAATCGCTCAGTTGGGCGCAAAAGCTTATTTGCGCCAGTTGCTCAACGACGGCTTTTTCCACGCTGACCCACACCCCGGCAACATCGCTGTTAGTGCTGACGGTTGTCTGATTTTCTACGATTTTGGCATGATGGGGCAAATCCAGTCGAACGTCCGCGAAGGACTGATGGAGACGCTCTACGGCATTGCTTCCAAGGATGGACAGCGGATTATGGATTCTCTGATCAATTTGGGAGCTTTGGTGCCTACGGGTGATATGAGTCCGGTGCGCCGCAGCATCCAGTATATGCTGGACAATTTCATGGACAAGCCTTTTGAAAATCAGTCGGTGAGCGCGATTACCGACGACCTTTACGATATTGCCTACAACCAACCTTTTCGCTTCCCAGCTACTTTTACTTTTGTAATGCGAGCTTTTTCCACAATCGAAGGGGTGGGCCGAGGTTTAGATCCCGAGTTCAACTTTATGGAGGTGGCACAACCTTTTGCCATGCAGCTTATGACTAATGGAAATGGCCATGATACAAGTAGCAGCATTTTTAACGAAATCGGCCGTCAGGCGGCTCAGGTGAGTTCGAGTGCTTTGGGTTTGCCCCGCCGGATTGAGGAGACTATTGATAAACTCGAACAGGGAGATTTGCGGATTCGCGTCCGTTCTGCTGAAACAGAGCGCTTGCTTCGCCGCATGAGCAGCGCTCAAATGGGCACGAATTATGCTTTGCTGATGAGTGCTTTTACTTTGTCGGCGACAATTTTGTTTGTCAGCAATCAAGTCTGGGCGGCTGTGGCTGTGGCAGTGCTGGCGGCGGGTGCAGGGTTTGCTATGCTGCGTTTGTTCAAGCGGATCGATCGTTTAGACAGGATGTCATAATTGTGCAATTTGAGATGGGAAATTTCAGGTTTGAGATTTCTCGCCAGCAAAAATTTGACATCGAATGTTAAGTTTTTGCTGGCTGACCACAGATTGCTGAAATTTACAATATTTACGCGCTGTGAGGCTGAAAACCCAGTTGCTACCTAGATTTTTCGCCAGCCAAACCTCGGATTTTGGGTATAAATCCAGTCTTGTTTTGCAGGTGCTGCTGAATTTACTGGATTTAGCAAAATTTTAAGATGGGATTACCATCATACGATCTACAATATGAGGTCAAGGAAGTGCTATTTTTCCAAAACTCGCGATCGTGGGGTGCAGAAATTTCTACTGCCGTTCGGGATTTAAGTTTTGGAAGAAAACATCTCACCCAATTAAATCAAGCTTTCAAGTTCGATGAGTCCAATCACCCAATCTATGAAACGCTCTTTCGCAGGTAAGACAGACACAGGGCTAGTTCGTTCCGTAAATCAGGATTCGTACTACATAGACTCTGATGGGCGATTTTTCATAGTGGCCGATGGAATGGGAGGACACGCCGGAGGTCAAGAAGCCAGCCGGATTGCGACTCAGGCGATTCAATCTTATTTGCTCGAACATTGGGAAGGGCCTGAGGATTCTCCGCTGTTGTTGGAAAAGGCTTTTTTAATTGCCAATCAAGCTATTTTGACGGATCAGCTCGACCACCCCGAGCGTGCTGATATGGGAACTACGGCTGTGGTTCTAATGTTTAGGGATGAGGGCCGACCCTGGTGCGCTAATATCGGGGACTCTCGGTTGTACCGACTGCACGGCTCTCGTTTGGAGCAGATTACTGAAGACCAGACTTGGGTGGCTCAGGCTGTCAAAAGAAAGGCTCTAACTCCCGATCAGGCTCGCACTCATCCTTGGCGTCACGTTTTGTCCCAGTGTTTGGGCCGCGATGATTTGCGGGAGATAGATATTTTGCCGGTGGAGGTGCAGCCTGGGGATCGCTTGCTGCTCTGCAGCGATGGCTTGACTGAAGAACTTTCCGATCCTTTGATAGCTTCGCCTCTGAAGTCGATTCGCGCCTGCGAGGGCGCTGCAAATGCTTTAATTCAAGCAGCTAAGGATAAAGGTGGACGCGATAATATTACTGTGGTGATCGTGACGATCGACCTCAAATAATATTCGCTCGCCCGATCGCACCCGACTATCTAAAATCGAAAAATCTAAAATCTAAAATCTAAAATCTAAAATTGAATGACCCGCGTTATCGGTTTGATCAGCGGCACGTCGGTGGATGGCATTGATGCTGCTTTGGTGGATGTGGTCGGTTCCCAAACAGACTTGAAAGTGCAATTGGTGGCAGGCAAGACTTTCCCTTATCCTGCTAATTTGCGATCGCAAATTCTGTCAGTTTGCGGTGGCTCAGCTTTGTCAATGGCTGAACTAGCCCAATTAGATGATGCCATCGCCCAAGAATTTGCCACGGCGGCATTGACAATTCAAGCAGAATATGAGAAAGCCGAATTAATCGGCTCTCACGGTCAAACCGTCTACCACCGACCTGCTGGGAAAGCCCAGAAAGACAGCGCCGGTGCGTTAATGGGCTACAGCTTGCAACTTGGGCGGGGCGCGCTAATTGCGGAATTGACTGGAATTACTACTGTGAGTAACTTTCGATCGGCAGACATTGCTGCTGGGGGTCAAGGAGCACCCTTAGTGTCAAGAGTTGATGCCTGCCTGCTGGCGGAACCCAACATCAGCCTCTGCATCCAAAATCTGGGGGGAATTGGCAATGTTACCTATCTCCCGGCCAGAGGAAAAGAGGGAAACAATGACGAGTCTGAGATTTTCAGTCTTGGGGATGGCATATCAGGCTGGGATACAGGCCCGGCGAATTCTCTGTTAGATTTGGCAGTAAAGCACTTCTCAGGCGGCACTAAGACGATCGATGCAGGTGGAGCTTGGGCGGCATCGGGTACTCCCTGTCAAGCTTTAGTCGAGCATTGGCTCGAATCAGAGTTCTTCCGCCAAGCACCGCCGAAATCAACGGGGCGAGAGTTATTTGGTGTAGACTATTTTGACAGGTGTTTGGTCGAGGCCCAAGGTTACAACCTCAGTCCTGCTGACGTGCTGGCTACTCTGACAGAACTGACTGTTGCCTCGATCGTTCACAGTTACCAAACTTTTTTACCGGCTATGCCCGATCGAGTTTTACTATGCGGGGGCGGCAGCCACAATCTCTACTTAAAGCGCCGATTGCAATCTCAATTGCATCCAGTGCAAGTGTTGACTACTTCTGAGGCAGGCTTGAATGTAGATTTTAAAGAGGCGATAGCTTTCGCGGTTTTAGCCGCATGGCGGGTTCGGGGCATTCCCGGCAATCTGCCTCAAGTTACTGGTGCCCGGACACCGGTACTTTTAGGAGAAATTAACTCTTGTTGGCACAGTTGGGCGTGATAGCATAGAGTCTGAGGGACAACGGCTGTGCGTTGTTGCACCAGCATTGTAGCCAGCAGGAAAAGCATAGGAACAGCACTGTGGCTCACACGTTTTTAATGGAATCTGGCCAATGGACGCTCGAAGGAAGCTGGATTGAGCGCAATGGCGTGCCAATTACGGTTAAAGGCAAAACTTTAGTGAGCTGGAACCGAACAGATTGGTTCAGTATGGTGACAAAGCTCGTATTTCCTGGAGGCGATCGCGAAGAGATTATTTTGCAGTACCGAGGACACCTCAACAGTGATGAACGGCAGTATACTTTTGTACTCCAACACAGCGAACTCGGCCGCGTCGAGGGCGAAGGTTGGATTGCTCCCCAGTCGATCGTCCAGCGTTATTGGGTATTGGGAGACGAACGCCAGCGGCGGACGGGTTTTGACACCCTTCACCGGGTTGATGACAACCGCTACTACCAATCTAGCGGCATCATGTCTGGTCATTACTTGACGAGTACAATGGAGGCGACTCTGGAACGTCAGGGGGAATAACTCTTTCTAGAGTCCACATTTGCGAGTTCTAGGGTTTGATGTGCAAATAGAAGGTTTGGCTAGTCGGAGGTCGCGCTCAGATGTCCGACTAGCACCATTGTTGTCAAACCTCATCCGCTGCCACTAAAGACAAATATATTGAATTTGTTAAAAAATTAACACTTATTATTAATAGTTATTCAATTTTCGAGTCTAGGCGCCATAAATTATTTTTGCGCTCTCCTGTGGTCGATCGACAAACTGCTTAGCTCGACTCCGCAATTCGAGTGAAATTCACAAAGCAACTGTCCAATTTTCCTCAAGTCTCTATACAGGTCTTCTACCTTCTGGCTTCGAGTGACGCCCCATCACCCCCAACTCCTTTCCGCCTGAGGGAAGAGAGTAAGAGACGGAGGTCGCCGACTGCGACTCTTTGTTACTCAACGCCTGGGTTAGGTTCTAAACCCCAGTGGTGTTTCAAAAAATGGCGGTACATGGTTTCCCGAAGCATCATTTGCTCGTAAAGCTTGACCAAAAACTCTTGAGCTTGTTCGCGGCTCATGTCACTTACCTGTGTTTTGAAGGAACACAGGCTAAATTGCTGTTCCAAAGACAATTCTGCTGGTTGGCTCATGACTTTGACTCCTCTGTAAGTAAAAGTGACTTAAAAGTGAACACCTGGATTAACCAGATTTGTAAGTTGTTTCAGCGCTCGACCGTTGGTTTCGGGATGCCCGATAGCCCATCTGGCTTTAGTCTATATTACAAAAGGTAACAATCATTTGACAAAGTTACCATCTGTCCCAGGAAATAACTTACCTAGGGAGAGAGATGGCGAGATGTCTGCAAAAGTTCCTTCTGCAGGCATATACAACTGTATCTACTTGTCAAGAGGAAAAAGGCTCAGTACGAACCAAAAGAATTGCAGCCCTTTATACCAAATCGGGCTGAGCTTCTCTCTGCGAGGACGAGAGGGGGAGATGAGGAGAGTGGAAGATGGGGAGATGGGAAGATGAGGAGATGAGGAGAGCGGAAGATGTGGAGAGCGGAAGATGTGGAGAGTGGAAGATGAGGGGAGTCGGAGCATTTTTATTTCTCTGTTCTCCCTTCTTCCTTCTCCCTTCTCCCTTCTTCCTTCTAACTAATTCGAGGGCCCGCCATCCTGGGGTGGAGTCGCCGCTCCGGGTCTGAAATTGGGAGCAGCGGGTGCAGGGGAAACAGGAGGAATGCCCTGATTTGCCCCAAAGTTGCTAGGCTGCTGTGGAGCGGGGAGAGGAGATTGAAACTGATTGGGATTGAGCTGCTGCTGCCCCGGAGCCGGGAGAGGGGATTGGAACTGATTGGGGTTGAACTGTTGCTGCCCCGGAGGCACAGGAGACGGCAGAGGTTGACCGGAATTGCCGATCGCAGGTGTCGTAGGAATGCCAGAATTGGGAACCGAGGGATTGGGCAATGGGGAGGAAGCCGAACTAGGAAGAGTTGCCAGGGCAACTCGATCGCCCCCTACCTCTCTCAATTTGTCTAAAACCTCGACAACTTTGGCATATCTCGCATTTTGAGGAGCGTACAGCACCATCAACCCCGTAGGATTTTGGCTTTGGAAACTCTTTAAAACTCGATCGAGCTGTTGGTAATTAACAGGCAATTGATCCAGATAAGTTTGCCCAAAGTCGTCAATGCTGACAATCAGCATCTCTCGCATCTGTACTTGTCCGGTCTTCGCCTTAGGCAAATCGACATTAATTGCTTGCTGGCGAGTCAGTTGCAAAGCAGCCAGCAGAAAAAACGTCAGAATGCAAAATATCACGTCAATTAAAGGCACCAGTTCAATCCGAGCCTCTTCAGCAGGAGTATCTAGATTAATCTTCATCAGTTCTCAGGAGTTTTAATTATTAGAAGGGGAATCTTCAGCCGGATCGGAACCTTTCAATTTCGGCTCCCGGTTCCGTTCTGCCGATTCTTGAGAATTGAGAGAACGCCTGTTCAAACCATCTGCACCAAAAGAAGAATTGCTGTATTCTGCACCTGGTGTTCGACCCTTAGCATTAGCTGCCGGCCAGTATTGCCTGTAAAGCAATTCCAGTTCATTTCCAGCTTTGCGAAATATTTTTGCCTGGTTGAACAAAAAAGCTTGGAATATCCGATAAAACGCCAAGCTAAAAATTGCTACTACCATCCCAGTAGCAGTGGTGATCAGCGCCTCGCTAATCCCCAAAGTTACGCCAGTAGTTGCCGACGTGCCGATGTCGCCCAGACGGATAGAACTGAGCGAGTTAATCAAGCCCAAAACTGTTCCCAGCAAGCCCAGCAAAGGTGCCAGAGCGATCGTAGCTTCTAAGATTTTGTCGCCGCGCCGCATCGAAGCCAACTCTTCATCGGCTGCGGCTTCGAGTGCGAGTCGAAATAAATCTGGTTCAGGATTGTACAGGCGCAGAGGTGCAGATAGAAACCGCCCGATCGGCTGTCGGTTAGCTTGTCTGGCCATCTCGCTAGCCGCTCCCCAATCGCTGCGAGCCGCTTCCAGAATGCGGTTAACTATCTGCTTTTCTTTGCTCAGGAGGCTTGCCCAAAACCACAAGCGCTCGATAATTGTACTCAAAGATAAAATCGATAACAGCAACAGGGGCCACATGGCGGGGCCGCCTTTTTCAAACAGTTCTTGAATATTCACAATATTTTTGCTCCTGCAGTACCCGCTAACTTTTGCTTCTGTTCTACTTTTTTTAACAAATCTAAGGCCATTTAATTTTAGCTATTAATGTACTCAGGACTTACCCACTCGCGACTAAAAAAAGCCGGTTTTGGGAAATGGGCATCGGGGTGCAACGAAGTATTTTCGTCGAGGAAACCGGGTTTCTGGGTAAGTCTTGGTACTGTTTTCTAGTGCCTGCGGGCGATGGGCGGGGACTTCCTCACAACTCGTCTAAATCTTGACACATATCTTGGAGTGACTGGTGTTGAAGGCGGCGGGAAGAGCGGCGATATTTTTTAGTTTGCAGCTTCGGTTCGTAATGCTGCGTACCATCAGACTTGGTTTGCTGCTTCAAACTCGATTCGGCGCTGCTGGAGTTTTGCAGAGCTTGTTGGCGGACGATCGCCTCTTCGAGAAACTGCAAGTAATACTCATAGCGCTCCCAACCGCCCCGCACTACACAGTTAGGCTCGTCTCGGTGCGAACAGTCGCTAAACTGGCAGCTACCCAAAGCCAGCCTCTGGCGCGCTTCTGGGAAATATTCCGCTAGCTCTGATGGATCGCATTCGAGAGCCGGCTGATTGAAGCCCGGAGTATCGGCTAAAAGTCCGCCGCCGGGGAGTTCAAATAGTTCGACGTGGCGAGTCGTATGGCGCCCGCGGCCGAGTTTGCCGGAAACAGCGTTCACTCGTAGGTTCAGCGCCGGAATCAGTTGGTTGATCAAGCTGGACTTGCCAACCCCAGAAGGGCCACAAATTACCGTTATTTTTCCTTGCAGGTGGTCTAGAAGCAAGTTCGGCAACGGGCTATGTACGGGGTTTAACGGATGTAACGGCTTGACCGAATTTGGGACTTGGGGGTTATTCTCATAACTCAGCCTAGATGGCTCTATTTTCTCCACTAAGTCATGGAAAGGCGGCTCCGATGCAAAAACTTCATTTGGATCGTTAACGGGGGCTTCCTGAACTCCGGCACCGCTGCGGACGCTAATAAACATTGGTTCGTACCCCCAGCCTGAAAGTCGATCGCGCCACTGTTCCAACTCATAGGGCGTGACCAAATCGCATTTGTTCAGACACAAACTCACTTCTAAACCTGTAGATTCGGCCTTGACTAAAAACCGAGTTAATGATGCGGGATCTAAGTCTGGTTCAGCAAGGGCAAAAACAAGGAGAATGCGATCGGCATTAGCTACAGGCGGGCGGTTGAGTTCTGTTTGGCGCGGGAATACTTCAGAAATTGCACCCCGGCGGTCAGTCCAGTCGGGTTCGTCTACCACCACGCGATCGCCCACCATCACCTGTTGACCAATTTTTTTGAGTCTAGTGCGACGAGTGCACAGGAGAGTCGGAGAATCAGCGAGGGGAGCATTTTCCCCCTCAATTGAGACTTCGGGATCTAACCTCACTTGGTAGAAGTTAGCCTGAACAGCAATTACAGTACCGACGATCGTCGAGGACGAATTCAGGCTCATCCTGCTTCCTTGTCTTCTGGGCGCTGCACTTTCATGGAAAAAAAGCCCGACTCCGGTTCATCCGCGACAAATTGCGTTTCCAGAATGTGGTAGCCTTCCATTTTGAGACTATCGGGCACTTGTTCGATCGGCTCCCCAGCATCCAGCCACACTTCCAAAACAGCACCCGGTGCCATTTGCTCCAAGCGCAGTTTAGTGCGAACAAAATTCAAAGGACACGGGGTACCCCGCAGATCGATTTTGGCATCTGGGGATTTGGGAGTTTCAATTTTCGATGTTGAATTCATAATGCTTTTTGCAATCTCTAATCCTGAAAGCCTTAGTTTTTTAAATAAGTTGCATGGACACTGGAGAATCTAAAATTTTGTGTCCAATTGGACACAGACTATTTTTCTTTCTGAAAAAAGTGAGCGCAATTGCGCTCACTTTTTTGAGCGCTGCTGAAACCGAATGCTTAGGAAGCGTCCCACCTGAGATTTTTGTGAGCAATTGTTGCACACAATTTTTTGACAGATACTAAAACAAATTCCCGGGGAATCCTCAAACAGGAAAATTTGACACCAATTGGTGTCAAAAATTGCTTATTTCTGAAACAAATTACCCAGAAACCCTTCCAAGCCGCCTTTACCGGTACGATCGCCCTTCAGCTTAGCAAGCTGCATCAGCAATTCCCGTTCTTCAGCCGTCACCTTAGTCGGAATGTCAATAGACACCGTAATCAAATGATCGCCGCGACTGACTGGATTTCCCAACCGAGGCACCCCTTTTTTCTCCAAAGTCAGAACAGTATTCGCCTGAGTTCCGCTAGGAATCAACAATTCCGTCGGCCCGTCTACGGTTTCCACTTCCAACCGGCACCCTAAAATTGCTTGCAAATAACTAATCTTAACTTCCGAGCTAACGTTAGTACCCTCGCGCTTAAATAGCGGGTCTTCATTTACGGCCAAAAACACGTAAAGATCCCCGGGCGGCCCGCCCAGTTTGCCGGCATCCCCTTCATTGGAAACGCGCAAGCGAGTACCGTTGTCAACCCCAGCCGGAATTGTGATTTTCAGCTTTTTCATCACTTCTTTCTGACCCCGGCCCCCGCAAGTTTCGCACTTATCCTCAATCACTTGCCCGGTGCCGTTGCAGGTGGGACAAACTGAAACTTGAGTAAAGCTGCCGAAAGGAGTGCGGGTAGCGCGTCGGACTTGACCACTGCCGGTACAAGTCGAGCAAGTTTGGGGTCTGGTTCCCGGTTTCGCGCCAGTCCCGGTGCAAGTTTCGCAGGTTTCTAGATGCTTGATGCGGAGTTCTTTTTCCCCACCAAACACTGCTTCCCGAAAATCCAGCCGCAAATCAAGGCGCAAATCGTCTCCGCGCACCGGCCCGCTGCGCCTGCGACCTTGCTGTTGTTGGCCACCTACGCCTCCCTGAAAGCCCTGAAAGAAGCTTTCAAAAATATCGGCAAAGCTGTCACCAAAGTCTTGGAACCCAGGTGCGCCTGCACCGCTGACCCCTGCTTCGCCGAACCGGTCGAAACGGGCGCGGGTTTCTGGTTCTGAGAGTACCTCGTAGGCGCGGTTAATTTCTTTAAACCGCTCCTCGGCACCGGGTTCTTTGTTGACATCTGGATGGTACTTGCGAGCTAGGCGGCGGTAAGCACGCTTAATTTCTTCTTTGTCTGCGCTGCGAGAAACGCCTAATATTTCATAGTAATCACCGGCCATAGAGCTGCTTGCCTGGAGGTAAATAACAAAAAGTGTACGAAAAAGAAACGGGCGACCTTTCCTGAAATTACCGATTAAAAATCAAAAATTCTCATTGTTAATTTTTAACTTTTAATTTTTAACTTTTCAGTTTTAAAGGAAAGGATTCATATCATCAACTTCTGGTTCGGGAACCTTCTGTTTTTGTTTTGACTGTGGATTTGACTGTGGACTTGACTGTGGATTTGACTGTCGTTTTGACTGTCGCTCCGGCTTTGATTCCGCCTTTGATTCCGGCTTTGCTTCCGGCCTTGGTTCCGGCTTTGGTTCCGGCTTTGGTTCCGGCTTTGGTTCCGGCGGAGCTTGGGGCGCCACCAGCAGCTCTTCTTCCAGCAAAATACTGTCGTCGTCCGCTTTCACCTCTTCTGGTTCTGATGATTCTACTTCTGACATCATCTCGCTTTCAACAACAGCTCCTGACGGGGCTACCCCGCTGCGGGCTTGGTCGTAGACTGCTGTCCCCAGCGAGTATAGCAGTTGCTTGAAAGATTCGATTGCGGGGGTGAGTTCCTCGACTGTGATGTCGGGGTTAGTCATCGCTGCCCGCAAGGCTGCTGCGGCTGTTTCCGCTTCGGCCTTGAGCTCGTCGCTCAGCAGTTGCGCGTTGGTTTTTAAAGTTACACCACAATTATAGACGAGGGAGTCAGCTTGATTTTTGAGTTCTACGAGTAGAGCGCGCTTGATGTCCTCGTCGGCGTAAAGTTCGGCTTCTTGTCGCATCCGCTCGACTTCGGTTTCGCTCAATCCCCCTGTATTGGAAATTTGGATGCTTTGTTCTTTTCCGGTTCCCTTGTCTTCAGCAGCCACTTTGAGAATCCCGTTGGCATCGATTTCAAAGGTAACTTCAATTTGAGGTACGCCGCGGGGGGCTGGGGGAATGCCTTTGAGCAGGAACTTGCCGAGACTTTTATTGTCTTTAACCAATGCCCGCTCGCCTTGGAGGACGTGAATTTCTACCGAGGTTTGCCCGTCTGCCGCCGTGCTGTACATTTGCGATCGGCTGGTGGGAATAGTTGTATTGCGCTCTATTACTTTGGTAAATACCCCGCCCAAGGTTTCGAGTCCCAGGGAGAGCGGCGTCACATCTAGCAGCAGCAAGTCTTTGACTTCACCACCCAACACCCCGGCTTGAATTGCTGCGCCTACCGCTACAGCTTCGTCGGGATTGACGGATTTATCGGGAGAAACGCCCCCAAAATACTTGCTAATTGCCTTTTGAACTGCCGGAATCCGGGTTGAGCCTCCCACTAAAATAATCCTGTCTATGTCTTTGGGGGTCAAACTTGCGTCTTTGAGGGCTTGAGTCACCGGATCGATCGTCGCTTGCACCAAATGAGCCACCAGTTTTTCAAACTGAGCTTTGGAGAGTTCCATTTCCAAATGCTTCGGCCCTTTCTCGTCAGAGGAGATGAAGGGCAAATTGATTGAGGTGGATTCGCGGTTGGAGAGTTCGATTTTTGCTTTTTCCGCAGCTTCTCGGAGGCGCTGCAAGGCCATTTTGTCTTGTGAAAGGTCACTGCCTTCTTGAGTGCGGAAAGCTTCTACCAGCCACTGGACTATGCAGTCGTCAAAGTCATCTCC
This sequence comes from Microcoleus sp. B3-A4, assembly GCF_036705385.1. Lineage (NCBI taxonomy): Bacteria > Bacillati > Cyanobacteriota > Cyanophyceae > Oscillatoriales > Microcoleaceae > Microcoleus > Microcoleus sp. B3-A4. Next base: position 101,946 of record NZ_JAUBUI010000005.1, read on the forward strand.
TCCGAGATGGTTGTTACCGGAGGTAGCGTTGACTTCAAAAATTCCGTCTCCCAGTTGCAGGATCGAAACGTCGAAAGTACCGCCGCCCAGGTCAAAGACCAAGATTTTCTGTTCTATATTTTGCTTGTCCAGCCCGTAGGAAAGGGCTGCCGCCGTCGGTTCGTTGACGATCCGCAGGACTTCTAGGCCCGCGATCGTACCGGCGTCTTTAGTAGCTTGCCGTTGGGCGTCTGTGAAGTAGGCGGGCACTGTAATCACGGCTTGGGTAACAGTTTGTCCCAAATAAGCTTCAGCATCTTGCTTGAGCTTTTGGAGTACCATTGCCGAGATTTCTTGGGGAGTGTGAACCTTGTTCCGAATTTGGACGTTAACGGTATCGTCTTTGCCTTTTATGCAGGTATAGGGAGTTCGGGCTCGTTCTTCTTCCGTGTCGTCCCACCGCCGTCCGATAAATCGTTTGATACTGTAGACAGTATTTACAGCATTAGTTACAGCTTGCCGCTTGGCCAATTGACCTACTAAGCGATCGCCCGCCTTGCCAAATCCTACTATACTCGGAGTTGTGCGCCCGCCCTCGGAATTGGCGATCACGACCGGTTTACCGCCCTCTAACACAGCTACGCAACTGTTAGTCGTGCCTAAGTCAATTCCAATAATTTTTCCCATAGCGCCTCATAAAACTTTGTGGGATGTTTGGAAATCTCCAACTACAGGTTGGGAGATGAAAAACGACTCAGCTTGTTTAAACAAGCATTCCCAGACTAGATTTGTAGGAAATAAACTTGATGTCCTCAAGCAATATCAAAGACTGGTAAAAACATTTTTCAGAATTTTTGGATCAAGCGCTGACCTGCTTTTAGTCATCTTTAATTAAGAAGCTGGTGAGTCTGCCACCTTGGAACCCCCGAATTCTATTCGGGGGTCAGTGACTTTGAGGAATGCAGTAGCTTGTATCCCGATTAACCTTCTGAACTATCGGGATTTTCATCTGAGGCTACCACAGATAGCCCAGCCGCTGCAACTTTCACTTTGGCGTGCCGCAAGACGCGATCGCCCAGAATGTAGCCGCGTTCTAGTTCTTGGATAATTGTTCCTTCCTCGTGTTCGTCAGTTGGCTCGCTCAGTAGAGCTTCGTGGAGGTTGGGGTCAAACTGTTCGCCTTCGGGGCGCATCGGAGAAACCCCGATTTGCTTGAGGCCGTCTACCATTTGCTTGTAAACGCTTTGGTAGCTTTTGTGAATGTTCATTTCGCCATCGGTTTGCGGCTTGATGTGCGATCGAGCGCGCTCGAAATTGTCAATTACCGGCAACAGGGGTTTGATCGTGAGACACCTTGCCTGTAAATCTAGCTCTTCTTTTTCCTTTTGGGTACGCCTGCGGAAGTTTTCAAAATCTGCTGCTAGGCGGAGATTTTGATTTTTCAGTTCTTCTAGTTGAGCGGATGCGGCTTGCAACTGAGTTTTTAAAGCGTCTTTTTCCTCGGTTACCTGCGCCAGTTCCTTCTTCCAAGGCTCCGCCGCGTCTGCAGTCGGACTGTTGGTTGAACTGCCTGTGACGGTAGGCCCCGATGCGTTGGCTGGGGTGCGATCGCCCTGAGCACTTTGATAAGCTCGAGCAAGTTCGAGCTCCCAATCGGCCGCTCCGTTCGAGTTTCCTGATGCCGCCGGATTTTCGCTTGCCATTGGCGAACCCTCTGGGGTGGTTTCCCCAGTTGAGCTAGGATCTTGATCTTGCTGTTTTTCCTCGTCAATCATAAAAGCTGCGCGACAGAACCCTATCAATTCTAGCAGATACAGTTAACCGGGTAAATCTAGAGGACTCGAATTGACTGTGTATGGCACAATCTGAAAATAGGACAAATCGCCAGCTCTGGAGACATTGCCCAAAGCTTTCCATAAAATATTCAAATGCCCGTTTAGAGATTTACGTATAATATGGCAGCAAGGGCGGCAACCCAACGTTTGTTGGTTCCTCATTTTTAATTAACCCGATCGCATTTACAACAATTTTTATAAGTATATTTTGCTGTTAACTCTACTACAAGATTTCCCACCTAGGAGCCTTAATTTTTCAAGGTTTACTTAAAACGATAGTGACTTAGATTTATCATCGGTCATGCTGTTTTGATCGCAAGGTGAGGCTGGCATTTTTTACCATTTGCTGAGTTTCCCAAGTTGGGAGAAAAAGGAATTTGTATTGAGTGACTAAGTAGTTAGCTGTGTGCTTGTGTAACTCAGATACTAGGTTGTTAATCTTGATGCGAATTGGGGCTGTGGTTTTCCGGATTCAATACCGCCGAAGTCGCTTGAAGTCTCGGATTTTTGCCAGCCAAATGAGAGAGATTAGTTGGTCTCGCTGAGGTGCTCATCTGTAAATACGGTTGATATCTAATTTGCCTCTTCCCAAGATTTGTGAACCCTCAACCTTACGTCACAAAGGTTCGGACACCAGGGTAGAATTAAAGTAATATTTAGTGAGCGAAAACTAGAGTTGCTCAAAATTTGCCCTGGGGGCTCATGCAGCGGACGATCGGGCAGTGACCGATCGCAGATAATTAATCAAAATATGTTTCAAAAGGGCGGTAGAAGCTTTCGTAAAAGCTATCATCACAGAACATAGCTCATCTTTAATTGAGTAGAGCTAACCGCGCCACCACGGGCGCTGTAATTTGACCAAACAATTTGGGAAAATATAACAGCGTGGGAAGGGGACACACCCCGCCCCACACTGTTATCTCCCGGTAGGGGGAATCCCGAAGTGATCTGCCCTGACGCTATAACGAGAGTATCCCGCAAGTTAATCAGGTAAGTAAGCAACTTAGCACTCAACGAACAAGATTTGATTGCAAGCACCGGCAAATCCCTCCAACATCTCGTCAATTTGTGGACGAAGCTTAGAGGGGACTGCGAGCTTACACTTGAGAGATAGGGATTGAGCAAGAAAATGATAGCTGATCCACAAGCAAAGAATATGGGGGTTAAAACCCCGCCTTGGTTTTCCTCTCAGCACTCTTTGTGACTGAGTTTCCCACCTATTGAGTGTTTTTTATGACTAGCACATCCCCGCTTCGCTCCTCCACATCCATAGTTTCTGTGAGCCAATTTCCTCCGGCTCTCACCAAGATGATTCTGTCGGGTTATGTCAACGGCGAGCAAGTAAAGCAAGCTCAAATTGAAAGCCAGAAGTCGGGCAAGCGTTTGACGGAGGTATTAGAAGCACTTACCGGGCAGCCGTTACCCCCAGAATTGCTGCGACTTTACAAGAAGCAGCAGATGTTTGAACGGAAGATAGTCTACGGGGTTGAAGCATTTGACCCGGAGATGAGCGAAATGTCTAACGAGCAACTCGGAGTTATGCTCGACGCATTGAAGATTTCGATCGACATTTGTCACCAAGGTCGGTTTTTACCCGTAGCGAAGACTGAAACTGAGCCGGCGGCGGTTTTAGTGGCAATGGTAGATCCCGACAACCTCAACGCTATAGAAGATTTGCGGCGGATTTTACAGCCTCACGGCTTGGCTTTGCAGCGACGGGTGATTACGCCAGACGACTACCAGGACATAACTTCTGCCTATCAAGAGGACCAAGTTAAGGTAGCAGCCAAAATGGCAGCAGCCGAAAAGCAGAGAAAGATGGATTTAGGGGAGGGAGATTTTGGCGAACTCTCGCTAGAAGAGGAGAGTGCCGACCAAGAAGACCTAGCTAACACCTTGGACGATGCTGAGGCCGCTCCGGTAATTAAGGCGGTCAATATCATTTTGGCTAAAGCTCTGTCGGAAAAGGTGTCTGACATCCACGTAGAACCTCAAGAAGAGTTCATGCGGATTCGGATGCGGAAAGACGGGGTGCTGCAAGAGTATTTCCGGTTTCCCAAGCAGGTAGTCGCATCGATTACCGCTCGTTTCAAGATTATTGCCAACCTAGATATTGCCGAACGCCGACAAGCTCAAGACGGCCGCATCCGCCGGGTATTTGAGGGACGCACGGTCGATTTCCGGGTGAACAGCTTGCCTTCGCGGTACGGGGAAAAAATCGTGCTGCGGATTTTGGACAGTTCCAGCACTCAGTTGGGCTTAGGTTTGTTAATCTCCGACCAGGAAACTCTGGCTTTAGTGCGAGAGAGTGCTAGCCGTCCGTTCGGACTGATTTTGGTGACGGGGCCGACGGGTTCGGGCAAGTCAACTACTCTCTACTCGATTCTGGCGGAACGGAACGATCCGGGGGTTAATATCAGTACGGCGGAAGACCCGATCGAATATGCTTTGCCAGGAATTACTCAATGTCAAGTAATTCGGGAAAAAGACTTGACTTTTTCCAACATTCTGCGGGCATTTTTGCGGCAAGACCCTGACGTGATGCTGGTGGGGGAAACGCGGGACAAGGAAACGGCAAAAACGGCTCTGGAAGCTGCTTTGACGGGACACTTGGTCCTGACGACGCTGCACACCAACGACGCGGCCGGGGCAGTCGCGCGTTTGGCCGAAATGGGCGTAGAACCGTTCATGGTTTCGGCCGCTCTGTTGGGCGTGTTGGCTCAGCGTCTGATGCGGCGCGTTTGCGACAAATGCTGCATTCCTTACCAGCCTACTGCCGCAGAACTCGGCAAGTACGGTCTGTCGGCTTCTCAAGAAATTGATCTAACTGTTTACAAAGCCAACACTGTACCGGTGGAGGAAAGGAAGGAACTGGCAGAACGCGAGCAACTTTGTACCAAGTGCGCCGGCCTAGGCTACAAAGGACGGGTAGGGGTTTACGAGTTCCTGAAAAATACTGAGCGGCTTCAAACTCTGATCACTCAAGGAGCTCCCACAGAGCAAATTAAGGAAGCAGCAGTAGAAGAAGGGATGAAAACGTTGTTGGCTTACAGCTTGCAGTTAGTGCGGGAAGGCGCGACTACTTTTGAAGAAGTCGAGCGGGTGACGTTTACTGACTCGGGCCTGGAGGCTGAACTGAAAGCCAAACGCAAGCAGGGACTTACCTGCAAAAGTTGTCGGGCGGAATTGAAGCCGGAGATGCTGGATTGTCCGTACTGCTTGACGCCACGCTTTGTGGATTGATTCAGCAGTTAACTGTTGACTATTAACTGTTGACTGTTAACTGAGCTAGATTGGTCAATAACTATCAATTCGATCGAGGAGAGGTATCTATGGGTCTGATGATTGAAGACGTACTGGAGTCCCTGGTAGAGCAAGGGGGTTCGGACATACACATCCAAGCGGGCGCGCCTATATTCTTCCGAGTCAGCGGTAAACTAACTCCTCAGACGCAATACGGCGACATTCTGTCTGCTGAGGAAGTGCAGATCCTAATTTTCCAAATGCTCAACAATATGCAGCGCAAGCAGTTGGAAATGGAGTGGGAACTCGACTGCGCTTACGGCGTTCGGGGATTGGCTCGGTTCCGCGTCAATGTCTACCGGGAGCGGGGTGCTTGGGCTGCTTGTATGCGGGCTCTGGCTTCTAAGATTCCTAACGCAGATGCTTTAGGCGTGCCGCAGATTTTGCGGGATCTGACGGAAAGACCCAGGGGTATGCTGTTGGTAACGGGACAAACGGGTTCCGGGAAAACTACTACGATGGCGGCGTTGTTGGATCTGGTCAACCGGACGCGGGCGGAACATATTCTAACAGTTGAAGATCCGATCGAATATGTGTTTCCTAATATCAAGAGTTTGTTTCACCAGCGCCAAAAGGGGGAAGATACTAAGAGCTTTGCTAATGCGCTGAAAGCTGCTTTGCGCGAAGATCCTGATGTGATTCTGGTGGGGGAAATGCGGGACTTAGAAACGATCGGTCTGGCAATTTCGGCGGCAGAAACGGGTCACATGGTGATGGGAACGCTGCACACTAATTCGGCGGCTGCAACGATCGATCGGATTTTGGACGTGTTCCCACCCATTCAACAACCCCAAGTTCGCGCCCAAGTATCTAACTCTTTGGTGGGAATTTGCAGCCAAAATTTGGTAATAAAGGTTGGGGGCGGCCGCTGCTGCGCTATGGAAATCATGGTAAATACTCCAGCTATGGCTAACTTGATCCGGGAGGGCAAAACTCCCATGATTTACTCCCAAATCCAAATGGGGGCAAAATTGGGTATGAGGACGATGGAAATGGCCCTCGCTGAACTTTACAAGAGCGGTAAAGTCACTTGGGAATCGGCAATGGCCAAGGCTTCTAAGGCTGACGAACTCGAACGCTTGATCGGCCCTGCACCTGTTGGTGGCGGCCCGGTAAAAGCTCATTAATTCCGTCAGCAGCCATTAGTCAGGAGTCTGCCGACTGAATTAATGACTGATGACTAATGACTGATGAGTCATAACTTTTAATAAATTTTCAGAGGTGAGCTGTGGCTACCAACGTTATTCGCGAAAAACCGAAAGGTGGCTTTGATTTCAGTAAGATTCAGGAGCAAATTGAGTATAACCTTACCAGTCTTACTGTTAAGGATATGGCTATTTTTGCTCGTCAGTTTGCGGCTATGTTTAATGCAGGGGTGGCGATCGTTAGATGCCTTTCCGTGCTGCACGAGCAGTGTTCTAATGCTAAGCTGAAGCGAGCGCTCAGGAGCATGAATGCTGACGTGCAGGAGGGGATAAACTTGGCAGAGGCGATGGCTAAGTTTCCTGATGTTTTTGACCAACTGTTTATCAGTATGGTGGCGGCGGGAGAAGTCGGGGGCGTGCTAGATGAAACTCTAGACCGTCTAGCGGTGATGATGGAAAAAAATCACAAGACAGAGGCTGAAATTAATTCGGCAATGTCTTATCCGAAGACTGTGTTCTTTATTGCGATCGTGATTTTTTTCGCAATGACTATATTCTTGCTGCCAACTTTCGCTAAAATCTTTAAGGATATTGGTGCAGATTTGCCAGCTTTTACGGTGTTTATGTTGGCAATTAGTGCATTTTGTACGGCTTGGCCTCCGATCCAACAGATAACAGTTATTGGGGTAATTATAGCGCTCAAAATTGCGTTCGATCTGTACTACAAAACTCCAATAGGTCGCCTACAAATTGATAGAATTGCGATGAAATTGCCGATTTTTGGAGATTTGATTGAAAAATCTGCTGTGGCTCGGTTTTGCGTGATATTTGGGTCGCTGACGCGATCGGGCGTGCCGATTCTTAATTCTTTGGAAATTGTGCGAGATGTGGCGGGGAATCAGGCGATATCTAATGCGATCGAATATGCGAGACAGGAAATTCAAAGCGGCGGCATGATCAGTATTGCTTTGCAAGAACAAGCTGTTTTTCCCTCTTTGGCCATTCAAATGATGGCAATTGGCGAGGAGACAGGGGAACTTGACAAGATGCTGATGAAAGTTGGCGCTTTCTACGAAACGGAAGTTGAAGAAGCAGTAAAAGGACTTACCAGTATGCTAGAACCTCTGATGATTGTGGTCGTCGGTGGTATCGTGGGTTCGATTTTGCTGTCGATGTATCTGCCGATGTTCGCAGTGTTCCAGAAGCTGTAAAAAAGGGTTAATTAGTTATTAGTTATTAGTTAGTAGCAATTAACGCCTGACCAATGACTATTTTACTCGTTCCCAGGCTCAGCCTGGGAATGCCTTTGGAGGAGGCACAGCCTCGATTAAAAGGAGAAAATAATTTGGAGGCTCAGCCTCCAAATCTTAATTACCAGGGTCTTCCTGGTAACGAGAAGCGATCGCTCAGGAATTAGCAACAATTAGTAATTACTTATTCTTTTGTTTGAAAATGTCTGTTAAACAATCACATTACGAGGCTTTACTAGCAGAGTACAGCGAATCTTCCGCCGCGATCGCCCTGCTGAAAAAATATCGGGTTTACATGGAAATGATTCCGAGTATCCGCCGCGCCCATGATAGTTTAATCACAATTCCTTTGCCAATTGCCCGCTTGCGGGACGGGGTTTCCTATGCCGGAAGCAGCGGTACTAGCATATCGCCCGGACAGGCAGTTTGTTTGCCCTGCGATTTAGCCATTTTGATGTGCGATCCTGAATGGAAAGTTAAAATTGGAGTGGAAATTTTGATTTTCATTCATCGTCCGGGCGAAGAGTTTTCTGAGTTGCTCGGCCGCTGGCGACAGTCTCAGGTTTGGCTGGATAAAGGTTACGAATGGGTGATGCCGTACCGCTACAGCCATATTTACAGCGATGAAGCTGAGGCTGTTCATCCGCTATTTGTTTTGTTTGACGAAACGCCGGAACTGATTCAACGGGGTTTGATGGCTGCTGGTTTGCCGTTTGTGGTGGAAAGTTTCGACTCTGAGATTGAGGAAGTAGAGGAGGAAGAGTTTCTCGGTAGCGGGGAACTGGGAAGTATTGGTGAAGAGAGTTTGGATTTGTAGGGTGGGTGCGATCGCATATAGCCATCCTATTGCTTGATGTAAAGTAGATTTTTTTCAACGAACCGTAGAGGGCGCTCTTGGCGCAGACAAAGAGAAAAGAGAGAAATATTGATGTTTGCGAATCCCGAATCGGGTTGTTATATGCAGATATTCAAAGATATTTGGGGTGTGAAAAGGAATGGTTATGCTCCACAGGTAGATCACATTTGAAAGAATCGAATTAATCGATCGCTTTGTCATTTGTGACCCGCCCAAAAACGGAGACAAGCCCCCGACGTGGTGGAGAGATTAAAATTTTAGACTTTTGTTCAAGCTCCCAAATTCATCTGTGGAGTAAATCTAAAATCTACAATCTACAATGGAATGACCCCTATAGCTTGGCAACAAACGTTGGCTTTCCTGCTGGTTGCGTAGCCTAATGTAAAGGTGTAAGTTGAGATTTTTCCATCGATTATGATATCATCATCACATTTTATTTGGTGTGTTCATTTTATTGTATTTTAATATAGAATTTATTAAATGAACCGCAGAGAACGCAGAGGCGGGAGAGGGGGGAGAATGAGCCAATTATAAATTTATATGAGTACAATTTTTTATTAAACCGGAGCTATTTAAATGAGATTGTTAAAATCCTGGCGTTTAGTTTTATTAAGTCTAGTTTTTGGGATGGCTGTAATTTTATCAAATTGCGACACGCCCTCAAACACGGTTAGCAATAATTCTCCAACTCCGACAACTCCTGCTGCGGTTCCGGCTGGGGCTTTAGTTTACGGTGCGGGCGGGCCGCCGGTCAATCTGGAACCGGGAAATATTACTGATGGCAATTCGGTGGTTGTTATCGACCAAATTTACAATCGCTTGACTGATTTCAAGCCGGGAACTGTGGAACTTGAACCGAGTCTGGCTACTGAATGGTCAAGTTCTAAAGATGGTAAAACTTGGACTTTTAAGTTGCGTTCCGGGGTAAAGTTTCACGACGGCACGGATTTTGATGCGGAAGCTGTTAAGTTTAATGTAGAGCGCTGGTGGGATGCCAAAAATCCTAACGGTTTTCGAGAAGCGGGCAAGAATTATCCGATTTGGAAAAACTTTTTTGGCGGGTTTAAGGGAGAAAAAGATTCTTTAGTAAAAAATGTGGCAGTTGTCGATAAATCTACAATTAAATTTGTTTTAAATAAACCTTTTGCTGCTTTTCCGTCGGCGATTGGGTCGGGTTATTTCGGGATGGCGAGTCCGGCGGCGGTGAAAAAAGCGGGTGCTAAGTATGGCACTCCGGGGTCGCTGGCGGTGGGTACGGGGCCTTTTGTGTTTCAGGAATGGCGATCGGGCGATCGCATTGTTTTGGAGAAAAATCCGAATTATTGGAAAACTGGCGCCCCAAAAGTCAATCAATTGGTAATTCGTTTTGTTGACGACCCGGCGGCGAGACTGGCTCAGTTGCGTTCGGGACAACTTGATTTTACGGTGGATTTAACGCCGGATCAATTGAAAGAGGTTCAAGCAGATCCTAATTTAGAAGCTGTTGTGCGACCTTCTTTTAATGTCGGTTATTTAGCCTTAAATCCGAGTTACGAACCTTTGTCAAAACCGGAAGTCAGGCGGGCGATCGCCCAAACAATTAACAAGCCAGCAATAGTCCAAGCTTTCTGGGGAGAACTGGGAAAACATGATTCGCAATTTATCCCGCCGGCGCTGAAGTGGGCGGCGTCTGATAAAGTTAAAGATTATGAATTTAACCCGCAGCAAGCTAAAGCAATGCTAGCGAAAGCTGGTTATCCAAACGGTTTTGATTTGGATTTGTGGTATATGCCCGTTAGCCGTCCCTATTTTCCCACGCCGAAGCCGATTGCTGAGGCTTTGGCGGCGGATTTGAGCGCGATCGGGATTCGGGTAAAATTGCTGACAAAGGATTGGTCTGCTTATTTAGCCGATCGGCTAAAATCTCCCGGCTTTCAAGCTTTTATGATGGGTTGGACAGGAGATTATGGCGATCCAGACAATTTTTATTATCCTCACTTCGGACCGGGTTCGACGGCGGATTTGGGAAATTGGAAAAATCCGAAAGTTCTGGAACTTTTGGATCGGGGGAGGGCGAGTGGGGATAAAGCAGCTAGGGCGAAAATTTATGCGGAAGTTAGCGAGATTTTGCATGGGGAAGCTGTGCGTTTGCCGATCGTACATTCGCAGCCGCTTTTAGGGAAACGCAAGAATATTCAAGGTTGGATTCCGAGTCCTTTGGGGTCTGAGTCTTTTGAGGAAGTGAGCAAAAATTGAGAGTTTAGATCGAGACACCTCTCCGGGGTTATCATACTTTTGATGAATTTACCTTAACAAACAGTATGGAGAGCAATCAGCAACCTGTAAATCATCAGCCACAAATTATTTTGATTACCGGGAACATGGCTGCCGGAAAATCAAGTGTGGCCCAATCACTTGCCGAACGGTTGCCCAAAAGTGTCCACCTTCGCGGCGATATCTTTCGTCGCATGATTGTGAACGGACAGGCGGAAATGGCGTTAAATTTGTCAGCAGAGGCATATCAGCAGCTTCAACTGCGGTATCACCTGGCAGCAATGGCAGCGCGACACTATCTCCAGGCTGGTTTTACGGTGGTTTATCAAGACATCATCATTGGTTCGGCACTGGCTGAGGTACTTGCCACTTTCCATGATGTGCTCTTGTCCGCGATCGTTCTGTGTCCGAGGGCAGAAGTTGTAGCGGCACGGGATGCAGCAAGATCGAAGACCGGATATGCCAACGAAACAATGGTTTATGCCTTCGATCGCATTCTCCGTACCGAAACTCCTCGCCTTGGCTACTGGCTGGATTCAACCAATCTAACGGTAGAAGAAACGGTCGATCGGATTTTGGCAAATTTGCAAGGTGAATGAGATCAACTGATGTTTCAATATATTGCTAAACGTTTGCTGGGACTATTGCCAGTCCTTTTCGGAATCACTCTACTCGTATTTATATTTTTGCATTTGATACCAGGAGACCCAGCTACAGTGCTTTTGGGAGAACGAGGAACTCCCGAACAAGTAGAAGTTTTGAGAGCCAGGTTGGGTCTGAATCAGCCTTTACCTTTGCAATATTTGGCTTTTTTATGGAGTTTGCTCCGCTTTGATTTGGGAAATAGCATTATTAGCGGTATTCCGATAATTGATGAAATTACAAGTCGCTGGCCTGCTACTTTTGAACTGTCTGTGGTGGCGATGTTGGTGGCACTTTTTATCGGAATTCCGGCGGGGATTTTGGCTGCTGTTCGGAAAAATAGTTGGCTAGACAATCTCGCGATGAGTGGTTCGTTAATTGGCGTATCTTTGCCGGTGTATTGGTTGGGATTGATGTTGATTTATTTGTTTGCTGTTTATCTGAAATGGCTGCCTCCCAGCGGGCGGATTAGTGTAGATTTGGGGTTTGGTTTTAAGTCGATTACGGGTATTTATGTTTTGGATTCTTTGCTGAGGTGGGATTTGGCGGCTTTGCGGGATGCGATCGCCCATATAATCCTTCCAGCTTTGACTTTAGGAACTATTCCTCTGGCTATTATAGCTCGCATTACTCGTTCTGCGATGCTGGAAGTGCTTTCTCAAGATTACATCCGCACTGCGAGGGCGAAGGGATTGCCGGAATATTGGGTGATTTTGAAACACGCTTTGAAAAATGCGTTTTTGCCGATCGTCACAACTATCGGTTTGCAGTTCGGCACTCTTTTAGGTGGCGCTATTCTGACTGAAACGATTTTCTCGTGGCCGGGAATTGGTTCTTGGATTTATACGGGTATTCTGACGCGGGATTACCCAATTGTCCAAGGAGGAGTAATTTTTGTGGCTGTAACTTTTGTACTGATTAATCTGGCGGTTGATATTTCCTATGCTTTTTTCGATCCGAGAATTCAGTACCGTTAATGAAAAGGAAATCAGACACGAAATGCTTGTTTAACATCCGGCTGCTGCAGGTAGTAAATGCTAGCCACGGCAAAACCCAGAGTTAAAAAATTGACTGCTGTACCGCCGCTGCCAAACATTTTGACAATTTGCGCGAGGGTGGCGATGATATGGACAATTAAGGTTCCCGTCCAAGCCCAATTTTTGAGGTGAAACAAACCCCAAGTTAAGAGTAAGGAGAGGAAGCCTAAAATAAAACTTAGCGCCGCAAAAATTGCAATGAAGCTGCCTATTACAGTGCCAACGTTCGCCCCGCCTACAGCCGCACCGAGACCGCCAAAAAAGCCTGGTAAAAGTAAGATTAACAAGCCCTCAAGCAGACTGAAAATGCAGCTAATTAGCTGCAATATTGCCAGAACTGTAACGCTTTGAGGACGATTCATTGTTTTGATTTTCCATTTTTAACGGATTTGAAAAATATTTTAACCTGTTGTGGGCACAGGGCGGATATGTATTCAGGACTTACGCACTGCTACCCGTGAAAGCGGGTTTATGAGAATAAATGTGTCCATACTGTGTCGCTGCGAGATTCGCACTGGCCGATCGCGCTGCGATCGACCGTCACGAGTCCACAATAACCTCGTGACGGTCGATCGCCCACTGTCAAATGCGCCTTGGTTGCTGGTGAGAAGCGCGCGCCTAGCTCCCAAAAACAATATTATCTGCTAAAATATATTTTTATTTGCCCGCAGCCGGCAGCGATTCAGTTTGAACCCACCTCTTTAGGCTGAAAAAACTTAACATTATTTAATAATTTGCAACGATTAGCTATAATTGCTTACAGGTGCTGGTTGGGGAACTTTTTTAAATTCACCCGATCGGATGAGTCTGAAAGACGATGCCGAGCATCAGAAAAAATTTTACCTTTAAAGGTAATCCTGAGATTAAATTAGGTGAGTCGGTATGATCGTTAGCCCCAAAAAGGAAACTGCTCAGGTCAAGGTGGAAGATACTCAGACTGTAGACACCAAAGCCGCAGAGACCAAAATTGCAGATAAAAAAACGGCCCAAAAGCAGTCTCCGAAGAAACCCGCGCGCAAACCGCAGCGGTGGGCGATTGGGTTGGTTGCAGCCGGGTTGCTAGCTGTACCGACCACCATATATATAGCAAAAAGTCGAGCGCAACCGAAAGTAGATGCGATCGCCACGATGACAGTGCCGGTGGAAGCGCAAAACCTCACGGTGCGGATCACGTCCAGCGGCACCGTGCAGCCCGTACAGCGCGTGAATCTCAGCCCCAAAGGTTCCGGGCGAATCGCAGAATTATTTGTCGAACAGGGCGATAAAGTGGAAGCAGGACAGATTGTTGCCCGCATGGAAAGCCGCGATGTAGAAGCTCAACTAGCTCAAGCTAAAGCCCGCGAAGCCAGCGTGCGAGCAAAACTCGCCAAAATCGAAGCCGGGAATCGATCGGAAGACATCGCCAGCGCCCGAGCGCGCTTAGAGCAAGCCGAGGCCAGTCTCGCGCAAGTCCAAGCCGGCAGCCGCGTAGAAGAAGTTGCAGGAGCCAGAGCCCGCTTGCAGCAAACTCAAGCCGGCTTGCAGCGACTGCGAGCCGGCAGCCGCGTTGAAGAAGTCAGCCAAGGGCGAGCTCGTTTAGCCCAAGCTCAAGCTCGTTTAGCAGATGCTCAAACCGGCAGTGTCAAACAAGAAATTGCCCAAGCACAAACGCAAATTGACTCGAGTAAAGCTCAAGCTGAACTAACAGCTCAGCGGGTGGAACGCAACCGACCGTTAGTGGAAGAAGGTGCTCTTGCTAAAGATAAACTGGATGAATTAATTAAAGAAAATCGTACAGCCCAAGCTAAATTAACAGAATCTCAAAGACGCCTGCAACAACTACAAGAAAATCGGCTGTCGCAAATTCAGCAACTGCAAGCTGCTGTGCAAGTCGAGCAGCAAGCATTGAACCAATTGCAAAACGGCACGCGATCGGAAGAAATTGCCCAAGGTGAGGCAGAAGTTGCCGAAGCTAAAAGCAAATTAGCGCAAGTAGAAAACGGCAACCGTCCAGAAGAAATCGCCAAAGCCGAAGCAGCAGTTGCTGAAGCAAAAAGCCAATTGGCCGCACAAGAAAACGGTTCTCGCCCGGAAGAAATAGCTCAAGCTCAAGCTGAATTAGCCGAAGCTCAAGCTCAAGTCCGCTTTCAAGAAGTGCAGTTAGAAGATACGAAAGTTCGCGCTCCTTTTGCTGGAGTTATTACCCAAAGATACGCCATTCAAGGAGCTTTTGTAACTCCCGCAACTTCGGCCTCGGAAGCTACTTCGGCAACTTCGACATCGATTGTCGCTTTAGCTAGAGATGTGGAAGTTTTGGCGAAAGTCCCGGAGGCTGATATCAGTCAAATTAAACCGGGTCAAGAAGTTGAAATAGTGGCTGATGCTTATCCCGATAAAGTGTTTAAAGGCAAGGTTAAATTAATAGCGCCGGAAGCTGTTAAGGAACGGGATGTGACGCTATTTCAAGTGCGCGTGGCCATTGCTACGGGCAAGGATTTCTTGCAATCGGGGATGAACGTAGATTTGAGATTTGTCGGTCAAAAGTTGAGCAATGCTTTAGTTGTGCCGACGGTGGCAATTGTGACTAATAAAGGTCAAACGGGTGTGCTAGTTCCTGATGAGAAACAACAGCCGAAGTTTAAGCCTGTTACGGTTGGCTCGACTATTGGCAACAAGATTCAGATTTTAGAGGGTGCAAAAGCGGGCGATCGCGTTTTTACCGAACTTCCTCAAGGTAAAAAATTAGAGGATATTATCAAGAATCAAAAGTAGGGAATTGGGCATCGGACATCGGGCATTGGGCATTATTTCTCTCGATCGCTCTAGGGTGTTTTTAAACCCGGAGATATCCCCTAACCTCCCTTAATAAAGGGGGGACAAGAGCAGTCCAAGTCCTTCTTAAGAAGGGGGAGACAAGATAAGTCAAAGTCCCCCTTGTTAAGGGGGATTTAGGGGGATATAGACTCGAACACAAGCGAGATTTATTAGATATTTCAGTCTTAAGTTGATACCAATAACCAAAATTCAATCCCAATCTAAAATCTAAAATCTAAAATCCAAAATCGAATTATGGATATTGTTGAAAGCGTCAAAATGGCCGTCACAACCTTGATGGCAAACAAATTACGCAGCAGCTTGACGATGTTAGGAATTATCATCGGTAATGCTTCCGTAATTTCTATGATCGGCATCGGCGAAGGAGCTCAAACATTTATTGCGGGACAAGTTAACTCTCTGGGTTCAAATTTGCTATTTGTGATTCCCGGAAGTCCTGAAGCGCAAAGTCGCCCAGTGATTCCACCTCAGACATTGGTGTTGGAAGATGCCGAGGCGATCGCATCTCAAGTTGCTTCTGTCAAAGAAGTTGCACCAACTCTCAACGACAGTCAACTCGTTACTTACCGCAATAAAAATGTTTCGTCTTCCATTGTCGGAACTACTCCCGAATTTCTGTCGGTAAGAAGTTTTGATGTTGCTCAAGGTCGATTTTTAAACAAACTGGATTTAGCAAGACAAGAAAATGTGGTTGCTTTAGGCTCGGAAGCAGCAGAACAGTTGTTTGGCAATACACAGCCGATAGGTCAATATATTCGTATCAAAAACTCTACTTTTCAAGTAATAGGAGTCATGCAGGGAAAGGGTTCTAGTTTTGGCGACAATCAAGATATGAACGTTTATTTGCCCTTGACAACAATGGTAAACCGGATTGTCGGTCGCTCGTCTCCCTACGGTACAAAGGTAACATTTATTTCGGTTTCCATTAAAGACGAGAGTTTGATGAGAGCGGCGCAATTTCAGATAGAGAATTTGCTGCGACTGCGCCACAATATTACGAAAGAGGATGATTTTACTGTCCGAAATCAGAAAGATTTAATGAAGACTTTGGGCAGCATAACCGGTGCTTTGACGTTGATGTTGGCTTTCGTGGCGGCAATTTCGCTGTTTGTGGGTGGCATCGGGATTATGAATATCATGCTGGTTTCTGTTACCGAACGCACGAAGGAAATTGGGCTGAGAAAGGCGATCGGAGCTTCTCCGCAGGATATTTTGATTCAGTTTATGATCGAGGCTGTGATTTTGTCAGCAGCAGGTGGCGCGATCGGCACTGGGTTCGGTATCGGCGGCGTTTTTTTAGTGTCTGCGTTTACTCCCCTGCAAGCTAGTGTTTCCCCAGTGGCGATCGCACTTGCAGTTGGTGTTTCGGGAAGCATCGGCTTATTCTTCGGCATCGTGCCCGCAAAACAAGCTGCTAAATTAGACCCGATTGTGGCATTGAGAAGTGCTTAAGAAGTCATTAGTCATTAGTCATTAGTCATTAGTCATTTGTTATTTGTTGGTTTCAATTACCAATCCCCGATGCCCGATGCCCAATTCCCCATTCCCAATTCCCAAAGTATGAATTTTATTGAAAGTGTCAAAATGGCCGGTCAAACGCTACTAGCCAACAAAATTCGCAGCAGTTTAACGATGATTGGCATGATTGTCGGCAACGCTTCAGTAATTGCCATGATTGGAATTGGAGAAGGAGCTCAAAAATTTGTAGCAGGAGAAGTTCAAGCCCTCGGTACAAACGTATTAATCGTGATGCCGGGAGTTCCCAAGGCTAGGCGAAGTTCGATCGCAAATGCGCCTCAAACACTGATAGTAGAAGACGCAAAGGCGATCGCAACTCAAGTCCCCTCCGTTCAAGGCGTGTCAGCAGAACTTAACAGTTCAGAGATTGTTCGCTACAGTAACAAAAATGTTTCTGCTCTAATTTTCGGCACGATTCCAGAATTTCTAGAAGTTAGAAGCTTTGAAATGGCAAAAGGGCGGTTTTTGACGGAACTCGATGTTAAGCAAAGTAACCAAGTTGTGGTTCTCGGTTCAGAATTAGCGGAGAAACTTTTTGGCAATACAAATCCCTTGGGCCAACAGGTGCGTATCCAAAATGTCAGCGTCAAAGTAATTGGAGTATTGGCGCCCAAAGGCACATCTTTTGGTACGAATTTTGACAATTCCGCCGCTGTGCCGATCGCCACAATGGCTAATCGCATAGTCGGGCGCAAATCTCCCTACGGTTTAGCTGTCACGTCGATATTTATTTCGATTAAAGATGAATCACAAATGGACGCGGCGCAATTTCAGGTAGAAAACCTGCTGAGATTGCGGCACAAAATTACTACCGAAGATGATTTTACTGTCAGAAATCAGAAAGATTTAATGGCAAGAATGGGGGCAATTTCCGGCGCTTTGACTCTGATGCTAACTGCTGTTGCCAGCATTTCCCTATTAGTCGGTGGCATTGGGATTATGAACATTATGCTGGTTTCAGTCAGCGAACGCACTCAGGAAATTGGACTCAGAAAGGCGATCGGCGCATCCCAACAAGATATCTTGTTTCAATTTATTGTCGAAGCTGTAATTTTATCTGCGGCCGGAGGCATAGTCGGTACTTGCGTAGGTGTCGGCGGTATCTTGCTTGTAGGTAATTTCACGCCCTTGCAAGCTGGTATTTCGCCCGTGGCGATCGCCCTTGCTGTCAGTGTATCCGGTGCAGTTGGCCTCTTTTTCGGCGTTGTCCCCGCCCGCCAAGCCGCCAAACTAGACCCGATCGCAGCTTTGAGAAGTGCTTAATCAATATATACTTACTCAGTTACACAATCCGCGCCTTTGATGCTGGTAAAACTTATCTGGCTCTAAATATTAAAATAAACTGTTTTTTTGTAAAAATTTAACAATCTTGTAGTATTTGAAGCAGTTTTAATGACTGTATTTTTACGCACATTTAGAGCAGAAAAATTCATAAAAAGCCGATTAAATATTAAAGACTCAATAAAGCGCGGTTGTGGTGTTTACATCTCCGCCAGAAAGTTTAATAATATTAAACTAGGGGTAAACACACTTAAGCATCTACAGAGTTTACAAAACCTTTGCGATTTAATCTAAATATCCAATAAATAAACATGGCATCCCTCCCCCCAACTCCTAAGTTTGACTATCTCCAAGGAACCACCGAACCCGACAGATTTAACGCCTTGGATGGCAACGACATCATTTATGCCAACAGCGGAGACGACTATCTCGAAGGCGATGTCGGCAAAGACAAAATCTGCGGCGACCCCGGCAACGATACGATTCTGGGCGGTGCGGACAATGACATCCTTTGGGGAGGCAAGGGCAGCGACCTAATTGGTGGCGATTCCGGCAACGATATCATCTACGCGGGCGCAGGCAGCGATACCATGAGCGGCGGCACAGGCGATGATATATTTGCCATTGCTAAAGGCAACGGCGGCCCAACTGTAGCCACAGCGGACTACATCGCCGACTTCGGCAACGGCAATGACCAAATTCGATTGCTAAACGGCCTCACCTTTGAAGATTTAAACATCCAGCAAGGCACCGGTGCCAACAGCAACAGCACCGTAATTCAAGACAAACTCACGGGCGAGTATTTAGCAGTCTTGCAAGGAGTCAACAGCAACACAATCAACCGCGACCAATTCACAAATCAGCTATCGGCAAACTCAGTCATTGAGTGGAACGGAATCATACTGAATGCAGTGCGGACAGCCAGTACCGCACCTCCCCTCGCTTCCCGCAACATGGCAATGGTTCACGCAGCCATTTACGATGCTGTTAACTCTATCAGCAAAAAATACACCCCTTACCTCGTGGAAATAGACCCACCCGCAGGTACATCAGCAGAAGCAGCCACCGCCGCGGCCGCCCACCGCGTATTAGTCAACCTCTACCCAGCGCAAGCAGCCACATTTGACGAAGCATACGCATCGTCTCTAGCCAAAATTACCGACGGCAAAGCCAAACAAGACGGGATTGCCCTCGGACAGCAAGTTGCCGACCAAATTATCAGTTCGCGGAGTACAGACGGCATCACGAAAGTAGTGCAGTACACCCCCTCAACCGACCTTGGCAGTTGGGTGCCGACTCCCCCCGCCCTTGCCGCCGCGCTGGCGCCGGGGTGGCCCCAAGTTACTCCCTTTGCCATGACTAGCGGTTCTCAGTTCCGCCCGTCGGGCCCGCCCGCCCTTGACAGCGCCAAGTACGCAGACGAACTTAACTACGTCAAAGAAATGGGCAAAAGTGACAGCCTCACGCGCACCCCAGACCAAACAGTCATCGCCAAATTCTGGGCCAACGGCGCTGGGACGTTTACGCCTCCGGGCCACTGGAACCAAATCGCCGAAGAAACAGCGACTCTCAGCGGTCAATCCTTAGAAGATAGCGCCCGCTTGTTCGCCCTGCTGAATATTGCTCTTGCCGATGCAGCTATTAGCTGCTGGGATGCCAAGTACCAGTACAATTTATGGCGGCCGGTGACAGCTATCCGCCAAGCTGACGCAGACAACAATCCCGAAACGACAGCCGACCCCCTGTGGACTCCGCTGCTAACTACTCCGCCGTTCCCTGAGTACACGTCGGGCCACAGCACCTTTAGCGGTGCTGCTGATCCTGTTATGAGTTCTGTATTTGGTTCGGATTACGGCTTTGGAGATCGGGGAGACAGGAGTGTCAACACTTTGCGAACCTATGAAAACTTCACCCAAGCGGCCGATGAATCGGGCATGAGTCGCATTTACGGAGGCATTCATTTCATGAGTGCTAACGTGGATGGTTTGACTACAGGTAGAAAAGTGGGGAACCATGTTGTGCAGAATTTCTTAAAGGCTTAGGAAAGCTTTTTTGTGGGGTGGGGGCGGGTTTACGAGATTGTGGGTTTTAGGCAATTATTGTTGGTAAAACCCGCCCCTACAGGATGCAGGAGTTTTTACATTTTTCTTTCGGTTTATTCCAGTAGTTCTACAGTGCCGAGATACCCGTCTACTCGGACTTTTTGACCGTCTCGCAAGCGAGTTGTAGCTTCAGAAATATTCATGACTGCGGGAATTTTGTACTCGCGAGCGATTATTGCTCCGTGAGATAGTTGGCCGCCAACTTCGGCGATAATTGCTGTTGCTCCTAATAGCAGCGGTGCCCAACCTGCATCGGTGTAAGGAACTACTGCGATCGCATTTTCTCCTAAATCTGTGCTCGCGGTGCGGCAAATCTTGACAAAGCCTTCGACACGACCAATACTTGCGGGAATTCCCTGCATGATATTACTTGCGGATGTGGCAAGTTCGATCGACCTTTTCTGAGAATTTGGCAGCAAATTGCCGTAGACGACAGGGGGAATCGGACGATCGCGATCGGCTAAGAGGCGATCGCGCCTTTCCCTAATTGTATCCTTAAACGAAACACTCGCCCCGCTGCGAATCCACTGCTGAATTTCCCCAAATTCCAGATAAAAAATATCCCCGCTTTCCTCAAACACCTGCATTGCCAATCCGCAAGCTTCAATCTCCAAAAAAGTCCAGCGTAGATGAGCCAACAACCGCGCATAAATTTCGCTAATTTCGTTTTTGACGATCGCTCTTTCCTGACATTTATCTAGTCGCCACTTCTGCCCAAAAGTTAAGCCTAATTTCCGCTTTTTGACTAAATTAATTTCCGCTTTTTGAGCCATACTTATTAGCAGTTTTTGGTAAACTTCCGGTTGTTCTCGCCAAGTAGAAACAGCGATATCCGTTCCCACTTCGCTCAAATATCCGTAAATATCAAGCCACTTTTCAAACTCGGCTTGTAAAGCCGGAGTTTCAGAAAATGTCTGTGCTAAATGTGCGACTGAAAGAGTTTCGTCAGACTGCGAAACTGCAGCTTGCCGCAATTTTTGAGCCAACTGCTGTAAAGCTCGCACAGAAGCAATTTCAGGAGCGCTGTCATTGTCCAGCCATTCATCAGAAACGCGAAAAATTGCCTTGCGAATAGCCAGCCCGATCGGCCCTAATATATTGTAGTAAGTAATCGGTTTCAGCCACTCCTGAATTTGCTCGGCTCTCTCCAACAATTCCGACAAATATTGATAATCGGGCATTGGGCATTGGACATTAGGCATTAATATTTTTTCTTCGCTCGAACCTCTTCCTTCTTCCTTCTTTCCTCTTCCTTCTTCCTTCTCCAGACTTTGCAGTGCGGGGAGGAAAACAGAAGTGCGATCGCCTTTAAATTTTGCATTCAGCGCCCTCTCCCCCTGCACCAAACGCCACAAACCGGGCAAAGAAGGCAAAATTTTCCCTAAAGGCGGCTTGCCCATTTTTTGCCCTCTCAGCAAAAATTCCAAGCCCTGCTCCGGCAATCCCATCATCCGAAAAATTTCGCCCAACAAAGTCGCATTAAAATAGGCGTGAGAACCCAGCAAAGTTGCCGTTTCATTAAAGTTTAAGCCGATCGCGCGATCGCCCAAAACCAACTGAAAAATCTCTCCCCAAACCCCGCAAGTAAGCGGTCGATTAATCGACCAAGTTAGGGGGCGAATTGCACCGGGAATCACTTCTGCTGCAATAGTGCGCGTCCAAAAAGGCTGCAAATTAGTAATTGGGCGGCTTTGCAAAATCCAAACTTTTTCCCCGTCCCAACTCCATTCAATATCCTGCGGAATTCCGTGAAAAAATGCTTCGATGGCTTGCGCTTGATTCACCAATTTTGCTATAAGCGATTTATCAATAATTGAATTATTTTCAAATTCACTTAAACTTTCTTCTAATGATTCTGGTGTACTAAAATCTATTTCCAAATGAACCGGAGTAATTTGTCCGCCGACAACAGCTTCGGCTCCTCCCGGTAAAGCTTCAATAATAATCTGGGAACCGCCATCTAAAGGATTGCGGCTGAACATGACTCCCGCAAATTCGCTGTCAATATAAGGCTGAATTAATACAGCCATTTGGGTAGCGGGGAGTTGTCGCTGGCGGCGGTAAGCCACAGCTTCGGAAGTCCAATAAGACTGCCTGCAGCAATTAATTGCATCGATCAATTCTGCTTCAGTGAAAACAGGGCCAATAGTTTGATATTGTCCGGCGGCGGAACTGGTATCGCCATCTTCTCCCGCAGCCGAAGAACGCACAATCATTCGATTTTGGATTTTGGATTTTAGATTTTGGATTACAGAATTACTGATTAACAGTCGCTCGGCATTTTCCTCATCCCCTCTTCCTTCTTCCTTCTTCCCTCTTCCTTCTTCCTTCTTCCCTCTTCCTTCTTCCTTCGATGCCAATATAAAACCAGCAGGTACGTTAAAACCTGCGCGTTTCAGTTGAGACAATTTAGCAGCTTTATCGCCGCAGATTGCAGCATCTAACGAGTCATCAATAGAAAACAATTGTTCTGATTTAGATAAAGCCATATCATCACCCTGACTGAAATTAATTGCTGCTAACAACAAAGCTAACCCTGTTGCTGCTAAAAATTCAGGCATTGATTGTCGCCACACCCAAACCCAAATTGGCGTACACAGACACCCGCAACGGGAAGCAAAGAGTCTCGCCCGATCGCCCTCACCCCACCACCGCTGTGCCAAACCCCACGCCAGCAGCCCCCAAATGCCGGATGATACAGCCACTGGCGGCGAAAATACCAAAAGACCCCACACCGCGTTCGTCACGCCTCCACCTCGGGCGATCGCATATCTGCCCGCAACTAGAGGAATTAACAGGGCGATCGCGATCGCAGGTGCATCCGGGAAGCAAAATCGCCCCGCCAACACCGGCACAACACCCCGGGCAATTTCCGCCAACACCGCAGCAATTCCCGCTAATTTCCCCCCGTGAATGAAAGCTGCAGACACCCCCACATTCCCCGTGCCCAGCGCCCTCAAATCTCGGCGGCCAAACACTCGCACCGCCCATCCCGTTAGCGGTAAAGCACCCAGGCTGAAACTAGCAGTCAACAGCAATGCTATTGTCGGCAACGGCATAAAATCAGCTCTCCTATTTTCAAGCTCTAAACATTATGAGGGCAATTCTGTCAATTTTTCTGTCTTCCGATATATCAACCAAACGTCCTTAGCACTTAAGATAATGTAAAAGTAGAGTAGATAAGGATTTAGCCTAATGATAGGTATCAGCTTGACCACTCCCATAGCAGTTGTTGTTGCACCCATCCGGCGAGTAATGATTGAGCTGCTGATGCAGCAGCCAGTGCCGGAATCGAGTGTCAGCTTGAACATTCCAATAGCAGTTCTTGTTGTTGGCTTTATTGCCGCAACTACGATCGGCTCTGTCGCCTGGTATAACTCCAAGCGTCCCCCCGGTTGGGAAGCCAAAGAACGCCCTGATTTTGTACCCAAAGTTGATAAAGATGATTTGATTGCTGAGGTTTCTGATTCAAATAAAAAATAGAACAAAGCTGTTTGAGATCAAAAAAAGCTTTGAGAGGAGTAGAAATTACCCTTGCATATCTATCCGGTAGGGTGCGCCTCGGCGCGCCTTACGCTGCTATATATAAAAGCTTTGAGTGAACAGTTTTAATAGACAGAAAGCACTAATGTCAATAAAGCGATCGCTCATCCCGCGATCGATCCCTTTATTGACCTTGATGGAAGAGCTCATTAGATAGATTTAATCATAGAAATTTCTACCTTGACTATAGCTTTAGAGTTATCAGGAGATTCAGACTCTTTTGGGAAGTGGCCTTTGAGACATCTCACCACCTATTCGTAAATTTGGCTGCTAAGGCGATCGCCCCAAAGATTATTTTCCCGTTTAATGTCATAAGTTTGTTTTTTCGACGTATGGGCGATCGCTCTAAACCAATGCGGCTGCTTGAGGCTGTGACTCTGTTTCTACGCCTAATTCCGTCCGCTTCAAAACCAACAAAGTGATGTCATCAAATACTTTTTGATTGCCGATATGTCGCCGCACATCGTCAATCACCGCTTGCTTGATTTCTTGTGCCGATAAATGCCAGTTTTTGCTAATAACTTCGCACATCGGCTCAACGCCATATTGTTTTTTCTTAATGTCATAAGCTTCGGGAATACCATCGGTATATAGGACTATACCCTCTCCTAGCTCTAGCTCAATTGAAATCTGACTGATGAACTCAGCAATGTCATCCTCAAGAGCGATGGGAAAGCCTAAATCCATCGTGTCGATACGTTCAACCTGTCCACCGTTTCGCACAATGATTGTTTCTTCATGCTGACCGCTAATGCTCACCCGTCCTTGGGAGTAATTTAAAATCGCTAGGGTGAGGCTTTTCTCAGATTTCATGCGCTGCACGTTTTTGTAAAGGGTGCGATTGAGCGCATCTAAGAACCGAACCGGATCAGTTTCGCGGATTTCCTTGAGGGTGCGAACGGCGGTTTGCGCCATCAGCATCAAGATACCGCTTTCAAGTCCATGTCCAGTGACATCACCGATGCCAAGAGTGACAACGCCATCGGTGTTTAAAACATCATAGTAGTCGCCGCCGACTTCATCGGCAGCCTCCATGTATGCGGCAATATCGAGTCCTTCAATTTTCAGTTCCTCAGCATTTGGCAGAATCATTTGCTGCATTTGACGCACGATATCCAATTCCGTACCCATGCGGAGATTGTCTTCCTTGAGTCTCTCGTTGAGGGCAATGATTTCGTCGTTGGCACTTGCTAGTTCTGCCGTGCGTTCTTTGACTTTATCCTCGAGTGTTTCAAACAATTCCTTCAGTTGCCCTGCCATGCTGTTGAAGGAGTTTCCCAACTTATCAAGTTCAACGAGGCGACTGTGTTTAACGTGTTGCTCCAAATTGCCATCTGCCATGTCTTCTGAGGCTTGGGTAATCCGCTCAATGGGGCGGGTAATCCAACGAGCGGTGAGAATACCGATCAGGAGCGCCATCATCAACGCTACCAGACACAACCCTATTGTGCTACGAGTATTAGCATTGATTTGACCCATGAAGTCGGATTCTGGAACTACAGTCACGATTAGCCAGTTCAACCCAAACTGGTCTTGCCAAGGATGAACAAGGACAAAGTGAAGTTGTCCTTGAATTTGAAAGCTCAACGTTTGCCTTTCTCTAATTCGCTGAAAATTACTAAACCGATTTTTTATAGTTTGAGCAGTCCTTTGAATTAACGGATCATTAATCTCTAAGGCACTAAACCGTTGTGTCTTACCATTTACTTTGGCAAAAGAGGGTTGAGAACTAGAATTGGCGATTAACTGGCCATCTCGTTCCATGACAAAGACTCGCCCTGATGAGCTAACGTTTAACCCGCGCAAAAAGTTCGTAATATTTGATAGTTGTAAATCAACCCCAATCACCCCACGTAATTTGCCGTTTTTTGCATAAAAGGGACGCACTGCCTCTACAGCAAGGAAGTTGATTGGGTCAAGAGAGTACACCGAAGTCCAGGTTGGTTTACCTGCTTTAGCCGCCTGAATAAACCATGCGGGTGCCACCTGGTCGGGTGCCACCTTCTTGGCATTAATCCGTCGTAGCACTTTACCCCGATCGCCCTGCTTGTTCACGGCATAGGTAGCTAAATCTCCGTTTGTTCTTGCAGAGACTTCCTCAATGATGACTCCTTCCCCTGGAATGTATTTGCCAGCCCCAATAAAGCGTCCATCTACTAACCCATATGAGATATATCCAACATTATTAAAGGCTTGCACCTGCTTCCAAAAATAACGTCCCACCCGGTCAAAGTTTTCTATATTGAGTAATCCTGTCTCGATTGCATCAATATTGATCTGATTAATTTGATGAGGTATGGAAAGATAGTCCTTTAGTTGCTGATCGGTTCGGTTGCTCACCTCAGTCATCAACTGGTTGGCAAGATCAGTTACGGCTTGTTGTCCGTTGCACAATGAAAGATAGCCGACTAATCCAACTGCTGCAACAATTTGCAGGATAAAGGGTACTATGAGGGCAGTGTGGAGGCGGAATTTAAGGGAGCTGTTATTCATAAAAGATTTGGCGGGGATAGCGGTTAACTAAGAATAATTCACCCTTTCAGTATCGCTTCCAGTTGTTGTGGCGTTATTAGGAGTTTCTACTTATTGCTTCACAAGTCGCAGTGTAATATCATCACTGGCTGAGCGGGACAAAAACTGCGTTTTAAGCCCTAACAAACCCTAAACTCGCTTTCATATGAAGCTGTAGATGTCCCTGTTTTCTTGCACCCAGCAGATTTGTGAGATTCGCTCTCAGCATTATTTTACGCACAATTTGCCTTGCACTATACAACTTTTTAGGCTACATCTGAAAAATTTTTCCCTCGCAAGCGACACCAATCTGTCGGGAGAGACCGGGCAAAACTTCTGATATAGAAAGATTCAATAACACCCTGATGCCAATGATATCTCGCTATTGTAAGAAAAACTGGGTCATTTTATAAAAAGCTTTCCAATCATGTGGGAGCTATCTGGTATTTTATTCCTCATTACAATGCTTCTTTACGCCTAAAAGTGTTTAGGGTCTTTCCTGGCTCTGTAAAATAATCATAAAATTTAAGTTTGGTAACGAAACTTTCGTTGGCATCTTCAGCTAATTCACTCGGAACAAATGTCGAGTTTAGCACGGTTAGTCGCTGGACTCGCTCACGAAATTAACAACCCAGTCAGTTTAATTTATGGTAAAATAGTTCATATTGCTCAATATGTTTTAAATTTATTCAACCTGATTAAAATTTACCATAAATACTGTGGGAATTCGGTGCCGAAATCCCAGAAAATGTAAAATATATTGCTGTTCATCATATCAAAGAAGCGTAAATCCTGTAGAGCAGATAGCAGCTCTACAAGCGTTTATCTAGTTTAAATAAATTATATTATTTATGTAGGGGCTAATTTCAGACAGCCCCTACACCATTTTTGGTTCTGCTTGCTTATTTTTGCAGCGGATTGAGTTTCGTAACCGAGCTTTCCTTGGCATCTTCAGCGCTATCTTTGAGGAAACCAGAAGCATCCTTAAAGGCGGCGCCTACTCTCTCTAAAATTTTGGCATCGGGATCGCTGCGGTCGAATACGGTTTGAGCCTTAGCCGGCTGTCCGTCTGGCGAGTCTAACAGAGTTTTATCTCCGCCGAGTTCGAGGTCGAACTTGTCAGTTTCCATCGGTGCAGAACCCGGATAAAGCAGCTTTGAGGAATTAGATTCCCCGGTAGTCGCGGCCAGGAGACGATCGCCCACGATCGACAAATCAGCCCTATTCTTTTCTGCTTTAGCAGGCGATTGATTGACTTTAGGGTCGGTAGACATTTGATAATTCGTGTATCCATCTCCACCGCCCTTGTGGGGGTTATTCATTCCTCCCATTTGAACGGGAGGATTCTCAGGCCGAGCACCTCGAACATCGCCCGAATTGCAAGCGGTGCTGGTAAACAGCAGCACACCTGCCATCAATACAGTCAAAAATTGACCGATACGCAGTCTTTTAAAAAAAGCAGTTACTGTGTTCACAAAATTTTTCCAATTCTTTACTACTACTTGTCAAGAGTAAAAATAAACTGCTCATACCTGCCTCTAACGGCGGTGATATTTTGCCGCATCTTGCTATCAATTTTTTTATAACCTTAGAGGGATTTAAAAAGTGCGATTGCCTTCGAGAGATTATTTTTGGTAAGTAAGTCGATGCGAAAGTTTATAACTATGTAACAAAAGATTAAGTGGAGCGCTCGGAGCTAAATTTAATGCGTTTTGTAGGGTAGTTTCCTTTTTTTCCTCTAGCTTCTACCCCATTAATTACGGCATAAGCCAGCTCTAATTCATCCTCAAACATTTGTCCTGCTAGCTCGTCTTTTTTGATATGTTGCCACTCCAATTCTATCGGATTCATTTCTGAACAATATTTGGGTAAAAATAAGATATATAGACCCTGGCTTTCCCACTTCGACCATAATTGTTGAACTTCATGACATCGATGTATTGGGCCATTATCCTGTACTATTACTCTCATTCGTTTACTCTGACTGGCTTCCTGTGCTTCGGATTCCATCATTCTGATATAAGCTTTTCGATCGACACCCCCAATTACCAAACCGTAAACAAAGCTTAATCCATGTTGAAAAAGTCCTACAATACTTAATCTCCGACCACGCCTCTTCGTTTGTTCTAGCCGTTTTTGCTGTCCTCGTTTGTAATAAGTGTAACTAGGTTCGCTCCACGCACAAAATCCTGATTCATCTAAATATTTTAAGTCAATTTCTCCCGCAGCAGCAGCCCATTCCACCATATCTAGGTCTGCTTGTTTGATTTGGCGTACTGCACTTTCTTGTTTTCCTTTGTGGCTCTTCCTCGCTCGTTTCCAAATAAACCCTTTTTTTTTAGTATTCGTCTTAATCGATCCGGACTTAGTTTAATAGAACGCTCTTTTTCTAATTTCTGAGCTAGTTGAACACTATTGTATGTACGTGGTTCGTTTTTGAGGCATTCTTCTAAGAACTCTATGTCTTCTTCTTTCCATTTCGGTTTTCCCCCTCTACCTGGTAATTCCCAAAGCCCTTCCAGGCCTAGTTTTTGCCATTTATGTAAAACCTCTCTCACTGTTTGTGGAGTCCAATTAAAGTGAGCCGCTATTTTTTCAACGTACCAGCCATGTGCATTTAATCTAATTACTTCTGCTCGATCTTTGACTTTTTGTGGTACATCCGCCGTTCTCAGCTCGAATAGGATTTTGTCTTGCTTTTGAGTGAGAAATACCCTTAATCTAGCGCCCATATATTGAGTTACCTCAGTAGATGTATTCTCTGTATTTACTTATTTTAACATAGTTAGGTTTTTTCGCGTCGCCTTACTTATGACTAACACGCCGATATCTAGAAACCCGGTAAAAAAATCGGGTTTCTAGATAAAGTTCGGTTGAGAAACTCGCGTACCAGACGGAGAAGAAAAGGGGGGAGGTAGTTTCAAAGCGTAGTCTTCGGCTGCGTGCGTTCCAATAATTGCTCACAAAAGCTTTTTTGTTTTTGACCACGCCTAAAAACGGATACTTGCGCACTACTCCTGTCGTGGAGTTATAAAAATCTTAGACTCTTGTTCAAGCACCTAGATTCATCTGTGGAGTAAACCTAACATCTAAAATCTCAAATCCACTGACGCACCCTACCAGCTAATAACCTCAGAACCCTACTGCTACTCTGGGAACTTTTCGACTTTCGCTTCAGCTTGCAAAGTCAGCACCCCAGCTTCCACATTTAGCTGCTGAATTCGCAGGGACATTCCCTCCAGTTCAAAATTTCGCAAGTTTAAAACTTCACCAGCTTTGTCGGCCAAAGCTGCTGTTAACTCCGGCGAAAATTCCTTGTTTTCGGGATACTCGACATCCTGAAGAGAAATTGCCCAACCGCCCTCTGCGATCTGAGGTTTGGATGTAAAATAAATTTTTTCCGTGGAGGCAGTTTCCCGCACCAATACCTCAGCATTTAAAGCTATTTTTCCGGCTAGCAATTGGCACTCAATAGTTTTAACGTCTATTGTCTGCTGTTGTCCGTCAACAGTAACTTTTAAGTTTTTCAGTTTCCTGCTGATGTATTCGGAATTAAAAGCGCGGTTGATATCGCTTTCTGTTAAAACTGCGCGTGCCGAACCGAAGGCAGGGCCGTTCAGTTCAATTTTGCCAAACATAGCGGTCAGGGGATTGACAGCAATATCCTTTATGTGAATTTGCAAATCTTCCACGCGCAAATCTTGTTGCATTACCAACCCTGTGCCCTCAACCGCAACGGCCTCTACTGAACCCTGGGCTAGCTGGATCGGATCGGTGTTAACTGTCACAGACAAAGTTTCGGATTCGTCTAATTTGCTCGAAATAGCAATCTCGGCCACTTTGTCGATCGCCTGTTCCCCTAAACTTCTATTTTGTTGAAGCACGCTCAGAATTCCTAATAATTATTGTTTTAAAAATAGTAGTTAATACTTAATTGAGTTAGCGTCTTCCTCTCGGCAGGTTTCGCGTCTGAAAAAAACTCAGCCAAAGACAGAGGGTTTCCACAAAATTACTAAAATTAGTGAGCTGCTCTTCGGTGCACTCTACATGGACTCGGTGGCGAAGCGGTGAAAAATCAAAAACTCGGATTTTTGCCAAAAGTATTTTCTAGAAGTTCGATCGCCCGCTACAATAAGTAAGAGCCGGCACCGCTTTTTGCAATGAATTCAGAATCAACTCTCGCTAGACTACAAGCTACACTTCCCGACGGAAAACTGCCTTCTAGCTACGGGGTATACTTCAAAAACACCCTAGTAGCCCTATGTCACGCCCTAGAAGACCACATTTTGCAAACCAGTGGCGGGGACAAGAGCGAACTCCAACCCTTAGTTTTGGTAACGTTTCAGCAGGGTAAATGGTATTTACAGGAAGCCGATCGCTACCTAGATATTGCTAATGCCTCTCGGCGCGTTGTCATCGCTGCGGTAGCCGACAGCGGTTTCGCTACCCACAAAACTGGTCAATTAGAAAATGTATCTTTAATAAATCTCGATGAGAGCGACCCCATCATCCAAGAATGGAATTTAATCATTCTCGCCCCGACATACAAAGCAATGGTGCTTTGCCGTGAACTTTCAGACCAGGAATACTTGCCCGAGGGCAAGCCAGAAGTAGATACAGAACGAAAGTTCTACGGTTTGTGGTCGTTTGACCAGTCTTTGGTGTCGGCTGCTGCTGAAATTTTTATAGAACAGACGCGACATTACAACTCTCCCCTGGCCGACAGTTTGCTGGAAATGCACCACGAAATCCTGGCAACTAAAGGCCCGCCCTTGGCCGACATTAGTGGCGTGGTATCGCGGATCGTCACTTACCTGCAAAGTTCTCAGCAGCAAATGGTAGCAATTAACCGCCAAACCCGCGAGTTGTGGGAATTGGAAGGTCAAGCTTTGCGCGTCAGCCGCAATTTGAACGCTAACAAACTTCAAGCTTTTCTGCGGATGGCGCAGCGCGTGGACGAACGCGATACCTCAAATCCTACAGCGTCTTTGCAGGTGGCGGCTTTGTCGGAAACTTTGGGTCAACTGCTGGATTTGCCGGCTTTGCAGTTGCGGAGGCTGCGGCTGGCTGGATTGCTATTTCGAGTCGGCTTAATTTCGGCCCCGAATGAGGTGTTCGATCGCACCCCCGATCAATTCGACCCAGCAACTTTCTCATTTTGGCGCGATCGCAGTTTCATCGGTTCCCAACTGCTGCAAGCAATGCCGGAACTAGCACCTGTGGCGGAAATTGTCAAGCACCAACTCGAATATTGGGACGGCAGCGGCAGGCCAGAGGGTTTGCGAGCCGAAACCATACCCGTTGCTTCGCGGATTTTGGGGTTGGTCGCTGATTTTCAAGAATTGACTCAACCGCGTGGCGATCGTCCGGCTTTGAGTTTGAGCGAAGCTTTGGAAGAGTGCCGGGAACTGTCGGGCACTCGCTTCGATCCGGCTTTGGTGGAAACTCTCAGCAACGTCGTCAGACTGGCAGAAATGGGTTTGATGGAGTTACCGAACCGCCCGAGCCAACTGCCTAACGTATGGTTGGAGGATTTGGGCGATCGAACAACCGCGACCGCTCCGGCATTATAAAATAACTCGACTGTTGACTGTTGACTGTTGACTGTTGACAGTTGACTGTTAACCAACAACTGACAACAAACAACTGACTAATGACTAATGACTAATGACCTCGAAGCCATACGCAAAGGCAAAATTTTGATGTTGGCCGGCACTGATTTAGCCGGCAAAGACTTAGCGGGAGCCGATCTCGCCGGTGCTAACTTGTCTCAAGCCAACTTGAGTGGAGCTAATCTCGCCGGCGCTAACTTGCAGCGGGCAGTATTGCGAGCCAACCTCCGAGGCGCTGACTTGAGCGGCGCTGACTTGCGAGGCGCAGATTTTCGCAATGCCGATTTGCGGGGAGCTTCCTTCGCTAACGCTTTAGTCCGCGACGCAAGTTTTGGGGGTGCTTTTTTGACGGGGGCATCTATCGGCAATTTGGATTTGAGCGGTGTCGATTTTCGCGGCGCCGATTTGCGGGGCGCTGCTTTGGCTCGGGCAATTTTGCTTGGTGCCGATTTGAGCAATGCCAATTTGTCCGGCGCAGATTTGTCGGGAGCTGACTTGGAAGAAGCGATCCTGAATGGAGCCGTACTGCGCGGCGCTAACCTGACGGGGGCTAATTTGCTTTGCGCTACGATCGAACAAACCGTTTGGGATGGAGCGTTGCTCGATCGCGCTTGTCTCCAAGGCACCCCCCTGAGCCGTTAAATTTCAACAATGTTGTTTTGAAGACAGACAAAAAACAAGATCTGCTTATGAGGTGAATAAGCACAAGCGATTTTTACATTTCTTAATATGGGGTTATAATGGCGACTGTAGACGAGCAAACGAATAAATGGTAGCAGCTTTGTTTAGCGGTACATCCTTTCAAGGTCAAAGTGGCGATCGCCTTGTTAGTAAAGTAGCAGGAGCTGCGATCGCAGCCTTATTCAAGCGTTCTGAAAAGGCCGAGGCCAACATCCGAGTCGAACCAGTAGCCAAACTCTTGCAGGGAAGCATCGACGGTTTCGACTTCGTTGGCAAAGGTATGTTGATGTACAACGGCCTTCGCATAGAAGTGATGGAACTCTACCTGCAAGCACTCTCCATTGATTTTGGAGCGATTTTTGCAGGTCAAGTGAAATTACGGCAGCCTACCCAGGCAAATATGCGAGTAGTCTTAAGTCGATCGGATTTAACCACCTCATTCAATACACCTTTTGTAGTTGAAAAACTCCAGAAGCTGAAGTATCAAGAGCAATCTCTGCACTTTCAAAACACTGAAGTCAGCTTCGGAGCCGACAAATCCATTCGGCTTCAGTCCGAAATTACCGTAGGCGATGCCAGCGAACCCGTCAAAATAGATATTACAGCTCAATTGCAAGTAGAAGACCGACGCAAAATCCAATTTGTCAGCGTTACTTACGGCGGTGACGGGCAAGCAATAGACTTGGGTCAAGCTATAATTGCCCACGTAAATAACTTGCTAGACTTAGACAAATTTGCCTTAGAAGGCACTCAACTGCGAGTAGACCGCTGCCGAGTTCAGAACGACGAGCTGGTTTTCTACGGTTGGGCTGGTATCGAACAGTTCCCCAAGGGCAAGCGCTAAACCTCAGCCTGCTGAGGTGGCCAAATGAAATTTGTTTGAGGAATTTTATAGCTTAACAACAAAACCCGCCCAGGCGGGTTTTGCTATTTTAGCGACAGTTTTTAAGCGGTGGCGCTGCTAGGGTAAGGTCGCGCTATAGCCTTATAGCCTTTGTGACAAAAATTGGGTACACCGAAATCGGTCTTGCCAAGCTTCTTAAGTGTGATTTCATACCTCATATAGCCAAGAAATGCTATTTCCGGCGTATTTACAGAACTAAGTTGTCGCGCATTTAATTAATCAACTACTGCGTACTTAAACTCTTGTGGGGTGGCCACTCCTAGCGCACCCTCAAGCTTAAATTTAAATGCAAAATAGTTGATTCACTGGGATTCTATTCTCGCCTCAAAATCAGCACTCAGGTTGATGCGATCGCATAAATTACCTTGATAAAGTTAGAGCGTCCTCAACCCAGAAACCGGGTTTGAAGGACTAACTTCTCTGGTAAAGGGCGATCGCCAGGATTGGAACAACCCGGTTGATGAGAGTCGCGGGGGCGTAAGTCCTATAGAAAATAAATAACCCCAAAAGAGGAAAAATGTTCGGATTTTATTTATTTTGTATCTACATCGCAGTCTTGTCCGTGTTTGCTGGACCAAGCACCCGCAGGCCCGAGAAATGGTGGGTAGAAATTGTCACAGATCTGCCTCACTGTACCTACTATTTTGGCCCCTTTGACACCGACAAAGAAGCCTCCAGCAATATTCCGGGCTACGTCGAAGACCTCGAAAGCGAGGGAGCCAAAAGACTTAGCATCCGCATCAAACGGTGTCAGCCTTCGGAACTCACGATTTGCGATAGTGAATTCTCAGAGGGTATCGCGGCTTAAGAATTTTGATAGTGCAGACGCCAGAAACCGGGTTTTTTGACTAAAATACTCCTTCTATCACGAGGGGTATCTGTTAAATAACCCGGTTTCTGAGCGTCAAGAGTGCCTAAGTTTTGTTTGAGTTTTCAATTACCTCAAGCCTCAACAATAATATTAAGCACGATCTTGTCCTAGTCCTTAATCTGCGGACTTTGTAATTGTAGTGGTGGCTTAAAAGTCGGCATCTCCTCCACCAAAATGCAGATTTTAGCCAGCATTAACGGCCAAAAATAATCGGGGCCAAATCAGCACTGAGGACGAGTCGAGCGCTCCGGTTGGGTTGATAAATTGA
Source organism: Microcoleus sp. B3-A4 (assembly GCF_036705385.1). Lineage (NCBI taxonomy): Bacteria > Bacillati > Cyanobacteriota > Cyanophyceae > Oscillatoriales > Microcoleaceae > Microcoleus > Microcoleus sp. B3-A4. The sequence continues at coordinate 136,351 of NZ_JAUBUI010000005.1, forward strand.
GACTACTAAAAACTACTTAAGTCTTCTCAGAGGTAAATATGTTTGAAATCTCTATGTTGGGTATGTTTTTCACGGCTTTTTGGGTGCTAGCTCAACCTGCTAGCAGCACTCGACGCGACGAATGGTGGGTAGAAGTGGATACAGATTCGCCAAAGGGTACCTATTACTTTGGGCCCTATGACAGCAGACAGGAAGCTTCTGACAGATCGACCGGCTACATCCGAGATCTGGAGAACAAAGGAGCTAAAAAAATTACCATCAACCTCAAACAAGGTAGCCAACCTACTCAGCTAAGAGCTAGCGAAGAGTCTTGAGAAGGTTGGAAACTGCCAATTACGGCCGAAGAAAAGTTGATTTATTAACAGGGTTTTTTTCAAATGAGATCGCGCTTGCATACATTAGGGACACAACAATGCTGTGTCCCGAGGAAATAGTGAAGAAAGAATCTTGATTTGCGTCCGAGAAATGCACGCTTTTTCAAAGCATCATCTGATTGAGATTACTGCGAGGATTAAAAGTACGATTTGCTTGGATTTTCTCGTAGGACTCGCGTTCGATAGAGGTGAGTTCTTTCGGCGGCACGATCGCAATTTTTACCAACAAATCAGTCCGCTCGTTTTTCTTGGGTTTCGGCCATCCTTTGCCCCGCAACCGCAAAGACTGACCCGAACGAATCCCGGCTGGAACTTTCACAGTGATCGTTCCTTCAGGCACCGGCACTTCAATTGAAGCTCCCAACACCGCTTCGTCTGGAGTTATCGGTACTTCGCAGACCAAATTTTCTCCCTCAAACTGGAAGAAAGCATGAGGCAAAACTTCTAATTTTAGATACAAATCTCCCTGCTGCTTCGTGTATGGGTCAACTTGCCCTTTGCCTTTTATCCTAATTTTGCTGCCGGTTTTCACTCCTGCTGGAATCGAAACTTCGCCCGTGGCGACTCGCTTGGAAGTTCCCCGAAATGCTTCCCCCAGAGTCAAGGAAATGGCGACCTCGGTGTCGAGAGAGGTTCCTGCGCTGCGGTTTTCGTACCCCGCGAAATCTTCAAATCCGCCAAAACCTGCGGGCCCGCCGCTGCTAGTGCGGTAGTTACTGTAATTCCACTTGGCGTTGCGGCCACTAGCCGGATTACTACCTGCACGGCCTAGCAAGGCATTGATAAATTCGTCAAAACTGCCGTACTCGCTGAAGTCAACCCCACCAAAGTCTACATTTGTAGTGCCCCCGCCCGGCCATCCCCCTGGAGTTGTGGCAGCTTGCTTCCAGTATTGACCGTATTGGTCGTATTTTTTGCGTTTTTCAGGGTCTGAGAGCACTTCGTAAGCTTCGTTTACTTCTTTAAAACGAGCTTCGGCGTCTTTGTTGCCGGGGTTCATGTCCGGGTGATATTTGCGGGCTAGTTTGCGAAAAGTTTTTTTAATTTCGTCAGAACTGGCAGTTTTGTTGAGTCCCAAAATAGCGTAATAGTCTTTAAAATCCGTTGCAGCCATTAAGCAATCCCCTCTTTATTAGTTGTTATTTGTTAGTTGTTAGTTGTTAGAAAGAATAAATCCCAAATTAGCCGCAGGATGGCGCATTAGTATAATGCCAGGAGCCGAAGTGCCTGCGGCATCTCATTCAAATTATAGGTTATCAAAGGTTTGGACTCGATCTAGTTCGGTTGTTGCTTGCGGGACGATCGCAATTTCCGCACTCCGCTGCTGTTTAAGATTTTATATCATTCGGCTCTCTCGTGCTGAAGGGAGCCGGAGCCGCCGCCTCTAGAAATGCTTTTGGCATTCGACAGCAAAAACAATGCTTTCATTAATTAAGAACGTCCTTACCCTATAGGCCGTTGCTATACCTGTGAGCTTTGAGACGGTAAAAATCCTGCGGCGAAAACTTTTGGGGAGTTATGAGGCAAAGGGGGTTCGGGAGGCGGCAGCCCTGTTAAGGTGAGGCGGAGAAAGCTGCTGCTGTTGCGGGCGCGAGTCCAGGAGGGTTGACTGGCGCGGACTAGCGATTTTTTTTTGCTCTTTTTTTCCGGGGCGCGGTGCGATGGCTACGCCCCGGCTTACGCCTACGAACTTCTCGATATGAGCTTTATCACCCAATCCAAATCTTAACAGGTTTTCATCTGCAAGTCCGGTCAAATCGGGTTTCTGAATTGTGACTATATAATACCCTAAATTGCGCCGTTCTTGCACAAAATTTCTAGATATTTTTTATTCACCCCAGATCCGTGCTATAGAATTTTATTTTTACAACCTCTGAAGAGATTTAATTCAAAGTAATATAACATAATTTCTCCTGTGTCTGTTAGCTACATCACACACTTTTATAAAACATTAAGATAGGATAGTAGAACAATAAGCTTTTAACGCTACTAGGGTGCTAACATTATGAATTATTTGCTAAGTTGGCCTTGCGGCTGCTGCGACGATTGGAAAGATAGTTCCGAGAGTTGTGTTGTACTCAGAAACGGGCAGCGCATTTGTCAGTCGTGCTACGAGCGAAAATACAAGAATCAGAAGCTATTCGCCAGACGCAGGCGAGCGGACATATCTGTATCGCGGCAGACAGTAACAGAGACTGTCGCTTATTAATAATGCACTAGCCTTTGAATAAAGCCAAGTATTTCGACCACCTCGCATCAGCGGTGGGAATTAATAATCAACAAAAAAAAGAATTAATTTTGTCATCAGTCATCAGTCATCGGTCATTGGTGATCTGTCACTAATTTACTTATTTATCATCAGTTACTGGCTGAGAGGTAACAGATTTTAACTGAAAAAACTAATGACTGACGACTAATGACTAATGACTAATAACTAAATGATAGTTCCATCAGGAATCGTGGCATTTTTCAGGACTACGATAATGCCGCTGCGGATGTAAAAACCTTGGTTTTCGCGGTTGGCTTCTTCCACTCGGTCTTTATTAATTAATTGAACATTGCGGCCGATGCGGGCATTTTTATCCACAATCGCGCGGCGAATTGTAGTATCTGCACCGATACCGAGGGCGACGCCGCCGTTGTCCAAACTCGAATGCCGTTCGGCGTCGGGTTCGTAGAAGTCAGCACCCAGGACCAGAGTGTCTTGAATCGTACATCCAGCTTCAATGCGCGATCGAACTCCCAACACAGAATGGTCGATCCGGCACTCTTTGAGAATGCAGCCTTCAGCAATAATCGATTCAGTCACATGAGTATTTAAAAGCTTAGTCGGCGGCAAGAAACGCGGGCGAGTGTAAATCGGCGCCTTTTCATCGTAGAAACTGAAAGGCGGCTGAGGCTGTTTTGTCAGAGCCAAGTTAGCCTCGTAAAAAGCCTCAATGGTTCCGATATCTTCCCAGTAATCGTCAAACAAATAAGCTTGAACGTTGTGGTCTTTTGAAGAATTCGGAATTATCTCTTTACCAAAATCAGTTTGGTTTGGAGATTCTTTCAGGAGTTTAATCAGAACTTCTCTTTTGAAGACGTAAATCCCCATCGAAGCAATGTAAGGACTTTCCTGAGCCTGCTGCGCTGTCAGTCCCAGTTTAGTAGTATCCACCTGCATTTGTTTGAGCGCATCGCCTTTTGGCTTTTCGCTGAAAGAAACAATGCGACCGCTGTCATCGATTTTCATCAAACCAAAATCCGAGGCCCGCTTCTCGTCCATTGGCAAAACCGAGAGGGTGATATCGGCGTTGGTTTCGCGGTGTCTCTGCACAAACTTCTGGTAGTCCATGCGGTAGAGGTGGTCGCCAGAGAGAATCAAGTATTCATCAACGTCCCACTGTTCTAGCAGCGAGAGATATTGGCGAACTGCGTCGGCTGTCCCTTGAAACCAGTTGGGGTTTTCCTGAGTTTGCTGGGCGGCGAGTACCTCGACAAATCCCTCGGTGAAGCCCGAAAACTGGTAGGTGCGAGAGATGTGACGGTTGAGGGATGCCGAGTTGAATTGGGTGAGGACGTAGATTTTGACTATTTCCGAGTTGATGCAGTTGCTGACAGGAATATCGATGAGGCGATATTTGCCTGCGAGGGGAACAGCGGGTTTGGCTCGCAGTTTGGTTAGGGGGTAAAGGCGGGTGCCCACACCGCCACCGAGGATGATGGCTAAAACTTTTTTCAAGGAACTTTCTCCCTAAGGTCGATTAACTCTCCAAGTACAGTGTCGGACGGTGAGGGCTTCTTGACAAGGGGGGGGAGCAAGGAAGTTTTGAGTTTTAAGTTATGAGTTGAGTCGCTTACCCACAAACCGGGTTGTTTAATCCAAATGCTTCTTCAAACCCTCAATAAGAGTTAAAAAACCCGGTTTAGAAGAGTTGGAGTGTTTCCGGGGCTGGAGTTATGGCTTTTGAGTTGTGAGTTAAAATACCCCTCACTCAATAATGAATATTTAAAAAACTTGGGAGTTGTCTGTTAAAATACCCCTCAATCAATAAGGGCAGTTTAACAAAAGAATAAGGTTCTGGGTTTTGGCTGTTAATAACAAGTTTTGTGGGTAAATTCCCCGTTTTGGCAATTTATCGCTCCCGGCTCATGGCCCTGTTGTTCTTTTTCAAGGCAGGTCGCGATCGCACCGCCACGCCCGCAGACTCTCTGTTTGGGCCCAAAGTGCGCTTTGGTTCTGCTTGAATTTGATCCGGTTTTTTTTGCGGGCGTTCCTGTTATCTGAGTTTGTCCGACTCCACAGCACTCAGGAAGCGCGGCCCATCGGGACGATAAATTTCTAGGTAGAGTCAGTTTTCAGTCTTAGATTGACTGCAAATTTGTGTAATATTTTACAATTTGTCGATCGACAAAATTGGATAAAAGGTCTATTCTCTACCAAAAGCTAGATCCCCTACAAACCTCTGCTACTGTAGCCTAACCCCTAAAAGCTAGAAAAAATGTATGGAAATTCAAACGCCGGACTGGGTTAAACACGCGGTATTCTACCAAATATTCCCCGATCGCTTCGCCAAAAGCAAACAGCCCCGCAAACGCCTGCTGCAAAACTTCAAGTGGGAAGAATGGCACGAAATCCCCACCTTGCAAGGCTACAAAGGCGGCGACTTGTGGGGCGTGATGGAACAACTAGATTACTTGCAAGACATAGGCATTAACGCAATTTACTTCACCCCCATATTTCAGTCGGCCAGCAATCACCGCTACCACACCCACGACTACTATCAAGTCGATCCGATGTTGGGCGGCAATCCAGCTTTTAAAGAGCTTCTAGACGCCGCCCACGATCGCAACATCAAAGTTGTCCTCGACGGCGTATTCAACCACGCTAGCCGCGGCTTTTTCTTCTTTCACGACATCCTCGAAAACGGCCCCGGTTCTCCTTGGCTCGATTGGTTTAAAATTGAAGGCTGGCCGCTATCTGCCTACGACGGCAATTTTCCTGCTAATTATGCTGGTTGGGACGGGAATCGAGCCCTTCCTGTATTCAATCACGACAATCCAGAAGTGCAAGAATACATCATGGAAATCGCCGAATACTGGATTAAATTCGGCATCGACGGCTGGCGGCTGGACGTTCCTTTTGAAATTAAAACCCCGGGATTTTGGCAGGAATTTCGAGAACGAGTTAAAGCAATTAATCCCGAAGCTTACATTGTCGGCGAAGTTTGGGAAGATGCGAGAGAATGGCTCGACGGTACTCAGTTTGACGGGGTGATGAATTATCTTTTTGCTGCCCCGACTATTGCTTTTGCAGCGGGAGACAGGGTAGATTTAGCTCAACTGGAAGGTCGTTCTTATTACCCCTATCCGGCACTTTTGGCTAAAGAGTACGGCGACAAAATTCAGCACGTTTTGGAATTATATCCTTGGGAAATACAGCTAACTCAACTCAACTTGTTAGCCAGTCACGATACAGCTAGGTTGCTGTCAATTGCTGGAGGCGATAAAGCTAGCGTCGAACTCGCTAATTTGCTGCTGTTAACTTTTCCTGGAGCTCCTAGCATTTACTACGGCGATGAAGTTGGTTTGCCCGGTGCTCTCGATCCCGATTCTCGCCGTGGTTTTCCCTTAGAAGCTGACTGGGAACTTGATGTTTTAGATTATCACAAGCAGTTGATAGCTTTGCGGCACAAATACGCTGCCCTCCGTACTGGATCGTACCAAATTCTTTTTGCTGAGGGACCGGTTTACGTTTTTGCCCGAATTTTGGGGGATGAGGAAATAGTTGTTGCTGTCAATGTCGCGACCGAAGCAGCTAATATTAGCTTTGAGCCAGCTAATTTGAAATCTCCTCACGATAAATTGCTGTATGGAAAAGGCGAGTTTGTTTGGAAAGGTGACGGGGAAACTCGGCAGTTAGAATTGATGCTGCCGGCACGCTCTGGCTTGATTTTAGGTTCGGATAATTAGTTTAAAATGTAGGGTAATCTGCTCCCTGTACGCCTACATTTATAGCAGTAAGGTGCGCGCCTACATTTATAGCAGTAAGGTGCGCGCCTACATTTATTGGTGATTTGCCCCGCCTATTCTAAATTTAGAAGAATTTATTATAGGCATCAGGTGCGCCTAGCGCACCCGAAATTTATCAGCGAAAATCAAACTTTTATTCTCCTGCAACCATTGCTGGTAGTAGCACCGAATCAATGATATGAATGACGCCATTGTCGGCAAGAATATCTGAAGTGAGAACTTTAGCATCATTCACTTTAATGCCGTCAGAAGTATCAATTCCCACCACAGAACCTTCTACTGTTTCAGCAGAACTTAACTCAAGCAAATTCTCAGTTAGTACCTCGCCAAACAGAATGTGATAAGTCAGAATTTTCTTGAGTTTGGGTATGTCTTCCAGCCAAGACGTAATAGTGTTGGTAGGAATTTTGGCGAATGCCTCGTCAGTTGGTGCTAAGACGGTGTAGGGGCCCGGACTTTGCAATAAATCTAACAAACCAGCCGCTTCAATAACAGTCACGAGGGTTTTGAAAGAGCCGGCATTGGTGGCAGTCTCGACAATATCTGGCATGATGTTTTTCAGGAGTGCAAATAGCAGAAAATAAATCTGGGGCGACGATCATTTTAGCAATTTACAAATAGCAGAAAATGAATCCGAGGGATGATGATTATTTTACTCATTCTAAGTTATTTGGGTTGCCGGCCCTGATGGCTCGGCGCGATCGACCTTTTTGGCTTATACTTGGCTCGCCTCCTCCCCCTTGCGGAAAAACTGCTTTAAAATCTCTCCGGGTTCTCTGTCCCAGGTGTCGATATGTTCGTAAATTAAGCCGTCTTTATCCAATTTATAAGTAGAGTAGCCGTTAAAAAAAATCCGAGCTTTCCAGGGAACCCGCAGTGTCCCGCGAACAGTCCAATTTGCCACAATAGTATCATGGGCTGTCTGACCTACGTCGTGCAGGTCGAAGTAAATCTCGTTAAAGAATAGCTGCCCGTGAAATCGCAGAGTCCAAAAGATAATGCGATAGTTGATTTTTCCTTTAAATTTGTTAACAGGGTCTTGAAAATAAACATCTTTTGTGTAGATGTCGTAGGAGATGTCTTTCTCAAACAGCGTCGGGAGATCCGCTTTCAGGGTGTCTACTGCTTGTTCTACCTGCATTTGATATTCGATCGCGCTCAAACTACCACCTTGTGACAGTATTAATTTATAACTTTAAATGAATAATCTCGATAGGCAGCGGGATGAGAAAAAAATTGATACTTCATCCAGCTCTAATCTTACCTCTAATTATATTGTTCGCGCCGGCCTTTCTGCTGGCCCGGACTTGCGACATCGAAACCTTGGCACAGATTTGACAGAACACCCCCACTCCTCTGACATTCTCGCACAAATCAACAGCGGTAAGCTGTTGGTGGTAGATAGCCGTCGCCGGAACGGCCTAATTTTGATTAAACGTTTCCACGCGGAGTTTGCCGGGCCTGGGGCTGCCGTTGGGGGCGCTTTTGAGGTTGACTCTCAGCAGGCGATTCCCGTGGGCGATTTTTGTTTGGTTGGCCCTCAATCTCCCGAAGAAATACAGAAAGCTTTTGGAATTCGACGGCAGTGGGTGCGGTTAATGGAACAGTTAACGGCAAAGCCGGCAGCTTTGGAACGCGCACAAATGGTTTTAACTCAGTTTGAACAATATTTGGATTCGGAAACGGTGGCACAAATTCCCGATGAAGCTTTGGCACTTTTAGTAGGCGTATTTCCCCAAACCATTCGGGCGGCACGGCAAGGAAATGATCGGGTATAAATTGGTGTAGATACCTTATGCTGAGATCGCGCTGCTACAAGCTCCACTCGGCATTCTGCAAAACGACTCGATAGCCATCTGGGTCTTCAAAGGTCACTCCATCTTTGTCCCAGTAGGGATTGTAGGAGTTTACAGGCTCAAATCCCATTGCTTTCATTCGCTCAACAACCTGCTGCCATTCTTGTTGGTTAGGAAGGTAAAAGACGATAAGATTGTCTTGAGTTGGAGCGCCACCTACAATATGTCCCCGTTGATGGATGAATTCAAAGTGGTGGCTTTCTCCTGGCATCCCAACCATTACTCCGTCAAAACCTTCATGATTTTCAAAACTATCGAGGATTTGCAGTCCTAAACCCTCTGTGTAAAAATGAACAACTCGATCGAGGTAATCCGTTGGACGAGCAACCCGTAAAACTTTTCCTTGAAGCATATATATCTTCTCCCAAGTTATTTTTGTGTCAAACAGAAACTGGAGACCGAATATTATGAGTTGTCAAAAATTTCTCCTATTCGATCGACCGTTCGCTGATTTTCCTCCGGGCTACCCACCGTAATTCGCAAACCTCCTCCAGTATGCCTAATTAAAGTACCTCCCTGTTTTAGCTGCTGCATGATTTGTTTGTGTTCCTGTTCGGCAGATTCGCCCTCGCCGGCTTTCACCCGCAGGTAAACGAAGTTAGCCGCACTCTGCCAAACTTGCAATTTTTGATGCTGAGTTAGCGCTGCAATTAATTTGGCTCTTTCTGATAGAGTTTCGGGAATGGTTGCTAGCAATAACTGCCGCTGTGCTAACGCTAACTCGGCTGCAGTTTGCGAGAAACTGGGGAGGTTGTAGGGGAGGCGGATTTTTTCTAAGGCGGCTGTGAGTTCGGGATGGGCGATCGCATATCCGACTCTCATTGACGCTAATCTAAATGCTTTGGAAAATGTCCGCAAAATTATCCAATTCGGGTGTTGGTGCAATTGGTCGGCTAAAGTATTGTGGCTAAATTCAAAATAAGCTTCGTCTATTACTACTAATATCTCTTCGGGTAAAGTTGACAACCATTCTATTTCATCTGATGTCAAAGCATTGGCTGTGGGGGAATTGGGATGAACAACAAAGACGGCGCGCACGGGGGGATTTTGATTTTGGTCGATCGCCCTTTTAGCAGCCTCGATATCGATTTCAAAATTCTCCTCTTTCCGCTGAGCACTCACAACGGGAATCCCGAGGGTTTGGGCGATTATTCCATACATCGAAAAGGTAGGATTCGCTACCAAAATAGAGCCTTGCCCGCCTAAACAAGTAGCTATTAAGAGCGATCGAATGAGTTCGTCGGAACCGTTGCCCACAGAAATATTGTCGGCTGTAATGGCGGTTGTTGGCAGTGTAACCCCCCCTAGGCGGGGGATTGTGATTGATTCATTGACGTATTGGGCGAGATCCTCTTTGAGCGCTGCGTGGCCTCCGTCGGGATAGCGATTTGTCTCAATTAACTGCTGGTAAGTCCAAGCTAGCTTTTTTTTTAATTCCTCTGGCAAGTCGTAGGGGCATTCATTGGTATCGAGGCGATCGATCGCACTTTTCGAGTGCGCTGGTTCTCCTGATGTGCCGCCCGGATGGGGAGTGTATGCGGTAAGTTCGGCTAAATCTTTTCGGATAAAGGGAAGCATGGTATAATTTACGACTTTTTATTTTAGATAATCTGCTTAGAAGCATCTGAACTTAGCATAGAGCTTGTTCTATCTCGAAAGCAAGAGGAGAGGGGGGATTTAGTTTCTGTCGATCGATTGATGCGTCGGCTGTGGCAAATTGATTATTTTGATAAAGTAACTGTTGATATTTGGAAACCGAGTATGAAAGTCAAGCCTTCCGATATATCTAAAAATGCCGCTGCTACCCTCATAGCTTTGAGTTTGGCTGTTCTCCCTTCAGCTATGCCTGCCTCCGCTCAAACTAACTCAGCTCCGGCACAGAACAATACTGATTCTAATTCTAATGGAGTTGTTCTAGACAGAACTCCCCTTCAAGAAAGCAAGGAAGACAACAATCATTGGGGTGCTTTGGGTTTGTTGGGCATCTTGGGTTTGGCGAATCTGTTTCGCAAGGATGAACCCAAACGCTACCGCGATCCGATGGGCGAATAATTGTTTAAACGGCGATCGCTCGATCACAAAAGGCAGAAACCAGAAGCAAGTTTTAGCGCGACTCAAAACTCTTTGCCTTGCCCGAGAAAGTGATTGTCGTTTGATATCGTGTTCGGTTGATTGACCGCAATCTGACTGTCGGGGCGGGTTTAGGCTCGTCTCAGGCTTAGATTATCGATAATGGGTGAACCCGCCCATACAATAATTATGGTTAATTTACCGGACAGGATAAGACTTTTCTTGATGACGAGCATACTCTTCGCATTTTTGCCACACCACAAAGTTTATTCAATCGCGCCACAAAGCAATCCCGCCCAACAAACCGCTCACATTGGGTACTATTTTAGCCTGAGCCGGTAAATCAAAAACAATCTTTTTAGTATTGCCACCGCCGATGTAAATGCGATCGCAGTTAAAGAGATTTTGCAGAGAGGTGAGCGCTTTTTCCAGACGGCGATTCCATCTTTTGGAACCGACTGCATCTAATGCCGATCGCCCTAATTGCTGTTCGTAAGTTTCCCCTTTGCGAAACGGGTGATGTCCTAACTCTAGATTTGGCACCAAGATACCATCGACAAATAAGGCAGAACCGAAACCGGTGCCAAGGGTAATTACTAATTCTACCCCCGTCCCAGCAATTGCTCCCAATCCTTGAATATCCGCATCGTTAGCCACTCGCACAGGTTTGCCCAAGCGATCTTTGAGGGTAGTTTCTAGGTCAAAATCTATCCAAGAGGGATCTAAATTCACTGCGGTTTTGATGACGCCTAGACGCACGACGCCTGGGAAACCGACGGATACTCGGTCAAATTCCCCTTGTCCGCTGGCTAAAGAGGCGATCGCCTCTAGTACGGGTTCAGGTTTCGGTGGTTGAGGCGTTTCTAAACGGCTGCGTTCCGTTTGGGGTTGGCCTTCATTATCCAAAACCATAACTTTGATGCCACTTCCGCCAATGTCAACGGCTAAGGTGCGAGTCGATCGATCTTGTTCAGTCATTTGATTGTTGAGACTTGCAAGTGGGTAAATTTTTAATTTTTGAATTGGCAAAACTTTTGAATCGCTTCCCACATTTCCGCTAGGACATTTCCCAAAGAATGATCGTCTTCTAATTCGATTAATTGCACCCAGGGACGGTTAGCGGCAAAATTTCTGCTAGCTTGAATCGGTATTATTGTATCATGCTTGCCGTGAAGAATTAACGTAGGCACTGAACGCATTAATTTTTGTTCAGGGTATTGAGCCATATCTGCCAAAAACTGATAATTCAGTGGCAGATAACGCTGTTCGCCGTAGTGATAAACGGGCAGATATTTCTCCGACTGCCACTTTTCTAACTGTTGCTGTCCCAACAGCGGCAGCCAGTGGGAGATAAAGTCAAAAGCCGGTGCTAACAAAACTATTTGCTTTACAGACAATTGTCGCTGGGCCACCCAAGCCGCTGTCAGTCCCCCAAAACTCGACCCAATTATGGTGATTCCCCCGATATTTTTTACTTTTTCTGTGGGAGATTGAGAGGCTTCGGTTGGCAAAAAGTCTGTTTCTATTTGGTTTAATTGGCGGGTGAGAGTGAGCCCAGAAAAATCGTTTTGATTGAGATCGGGAGTTGTTAGGTCAATCCCTAGATCTGAAAAGCGGTCTCGAAAATATTTTGCCTTAAGGGAATCGGGACTTGAAGCAAATCCGTGTAAATAAATGTAATTATACTCGTTCTGTAGATTCATCCAGAAAAATTTATGAGACTTCCCAACTAATTATTTTAACTTAATATGACTTATTAACTAAAAAACTTAAGATACTCCATTAAATAAAATATATAGGGATATTCCGAATAGTTCAAGGATTGGTAGCAAGTTGACTTCTGTGCTTTTAGAGTGTTTATAGCAAACTAAAGCACTCCCATAAAATAGAAACTTGCTTCGCTTTTAGACTACTTTATCGAAGAGATAAAGCAATCGCATTAATTACAGACAAGCTTCGTTTATCGATGCCTGCCTTTATGGATTTCTACCTGCTTACAATGAATCGCAGAGTGCGTACTGGGCACCCTGCGATTCACTCAAAACTACTCGTCAATTACTGTGCTTTTTGACCGTTTTGCATCCGGTTTTTAGCAGTTTGTCGGCGCTGCTGCATCAGTTGAGCTAATTGGCTGCGCTGTTCGGCTGTGAGCACTTCTCGCATTGCGAGTGTACTTTCAAATTGCACCTCTTCCAACTGCTGCCTCAATCCGATTATTTGACGGTGTTTTTCGCGCATTTCACTGGCATTTGCCGTGCCGGACATCATCGTTTCCAATTCTTGTCTCGCTTGGCGGACTGCTTGCATCCGCTGGGAAACTTGGTCTTTGTAGCGATCGCGCACTGCCTGCATTTGCTGCTTTTGTTCTGCGCTTAAATTAAGTTTCTCGAACATCCCACCTTCCCTGCCAGCGGGTCGATTGGGACGCTGGTTTTGTGAAATTGTTTCCGGTTCTAGGGGATTGGGAACTGCTATTGCTGCGGCTGTGCTGCCGAGAGTCAGCATTAAAACGGCTAGGGCAGATATACGACGAATTGACATGAAAATTACCTCTTTGATATTACTTATTTGTGGGCGGTTCAGTGTCATTACCAGGGCTGACAGTCAACCAGCCTGTTTGCGAGCGATCGGTCATACTTTCTTGCGGAGAATCATGGAGGACACCCTCCCAGTTAGTAACTAAAAATGCTTCTAACTTAGCTGTTTCATCATCTGGCAATTGTGCAGTCTCAAACGGACGGTAGCCAGACCAAAGAACTAGCAGACCAGCAGCAATCGCAGACGACACAGCCCACTTAGAAACAGATGATATTTTTAACCTGTCATTAGACTTAGCTGAGGCACTTTCTCGCGTTTTTTTGCGGTGGGTTTCATGGAAAACAATCGCCTGATTAGTTTCGATGGCTGCTAGAATTTTTTGCTCTAAATCTGGTACAGCTTCAGGAATATTGGGGCGATGTCGCTTCAAGAAATTAACTAACTCTTGGTCGCTGCTTGGGTTATTCATAGCTCGCTGACACCTTCTTTTTGCAAAAATTGCCGCACAGCATTTCGGGCATAAAACACGCGAGATTTGACGGTTCCCGCAGGCAGTCCCAAAATTTGGGCTACTTCTTTTTGCGGGATGTCTTCTAAGTCGTGCAGCACCAAAACGCTGCGGTGTTCAAAGCTCAATTGCTCCAGTCCCCGTTGCACTAAATCTTGATAGTGCAACTGCATCAAGTCTGAGGTGTTATCTTTGAGAATAACCCGATCCATTGTTTCTTGATTTTTGAGTTGGGAGTCAAAAGAATGCTGTTTAGCAAATGCTTGTCTTTGGTCGGAAGCCACATTCCAAGTGATTCGATAAAGCCAAGTAGAAAAGTTTTCCTGGTGCTTGAGTTTGGGCAATCCTTTCCAGACTCGCAGGAATACTTCTTGTGCTAAATCGTCAAGAAGCGACGGGCCGCAGAGTTGATAAAGGGTTGACCTGACTTTGTGTTGGTAGCGTTGGTAAAGGTAGCGAAAGCAAGTGCGATCGCCCTTTAGACACTCAGCAACTAAGTCCGAGTCGGAACAGTCATCGGTTAAAACATTGGCTGACACAGCTAACACCTGTGAAGTCTCCCCCACCAGTTCGTTATCTGAAGTGTTTAGACAGGGCGATCGCAAAAAAGGTTCAAAGGATTTAAAATTTTTTTTCGACGAGGCCGCAGGTAAGGAAACGGCACTGCCGTGTCCTAATTTTTCCTGTAATTAACGGGTTCCGAGGTGTAAACCTGGGAACCCAGATCCAGAGTCCCAGCCTTGGTTGAGAAAATGGACGCTCTGACTCGCCCCAGAAGCGTTACTTTTACAAGTGATTTAGAAAAGCTATGTATAGCGGTTATCAATTAAGGGAGGTACAAGTTTAGATTGAATAATTGAATAATTGGGGAATTTACGAATCAATTAAAAAGTCCTCAATACCCCAATTTAAAATCTAAATCTGTACATCATCTACCTGAGAAAAGCTATAGTAGACTTACCGCTTTTATTAACCTGAGAGTTTGAGGCGATCGCCTGCCTGCGATATTGCTCGATCCAGGATTGAATTGCCAATTTAAATTCAGCTTTTTGTGCGTCTTGAATTCCTTCTGGATCGAAGCGATCGCAATAATGAATTTCAATCAACAATGCTAACTCTTCGAGACAATATAATTCCGGTTTTTCTTTCTTTAACCTCTCGATCCAATTTTTAAAAGACTCGGAAGGAGGGCGAATCAATCCAGACTCATTTAACGCCTGTTCGATTAAATAAAATTCCGATTTCGGACTCAACGAATCTTTGTTATAAATAGCTTTTAGCCAGCTTTGTTTCTTAGATAAAAGGCGTACATTTTTCTTAAAATTAGGATTACACCTCCCAAAAAATATTAATGCCAGCAGGATGACTCCCCCATACTTCAATCCATTGCTACCTGATAAATATCGCAACCCCAGCACAATTTTGTAACTCAATAGCGACCATAAATCAGAGATAAATGCCCCTGGGGGAGCAGCAGCATCCTCCATGCTTTCCCAATCAGAAGGCGTAGGATCAAAAGCTTGCCATTTTCCCGCGATATAAGCCAAAGTCCAAGCATGAGCATGGCGACTTCTTACAATATATTGGTTCTCCAAAGAACTAAATTCGTGAACTGAATATCCAACTGCATAGCGGGCTGGAATACCGAGTTTTCTCAGGAGAAGTGTCGCAGCAGTAGCAAAATATTCACAATGTCCAGAGCGAGTGTTCAGTAAAAATGTTGATAGAGGCGTAGCATCATTATCTTTGCCCCTAAGCTTCAGTGAATAAACGAAATTTTTTAGGAAAAACCACTCTATTTTATCTAATATTTCTGGTGGCGACTTTCCTTGAGTATCCATTTGACTGAGGATTTTATTCAGTGCCGGCATTTCTGATTTTGGTATTTGCAGGTCGTATTCTGTCGGCGGGCTATCTACAGAAAAATTATTATTAAAGTAGCTTCGATAAGCCAGCATATCAACTTTTCCCACCACTTTTATTGTGCCATATTTATTCTTTTCCATCTGACTGACAGGCAATGCTTCAATTTTAAAAGTTCCATCGGGCAGCTTTAATAAACCTTGGTTGCCTTGGAGTCTAGCCGAAATAGTAATCGTTGATGGATTCGGTAGTTGGTCGCCTAAATCCCAAGTTGTGCCATTAGTCTTTGGTTGTACGGGAACAAAGTTAGGATTTAAGGCGAGCCAAAGTGAAGAGTTGTAGCGATTATAAGTGGCTTCTCTTAGCAGTCGGGGAGGAGTCTGTTTAGCTTCTGGAGCCACTCTAAAAATAATTTCATTTGACTGTTTTAATAATCCCACTGACCCGATGTTCGTTTGTTTTTTCAAAAAATCTGTTTCTTGAGAATTCCCATTACTAAGCCATGAGATTGCTTGCTGTTCTACTGCTAGGTGAAGTTGGTGCAGGCCCATCTGCCCTATAAATCCTATACTGCCAGCAATTAACATCAGACCAACCCAGAGAAGAGATGAAAATCTTTTCGTTCTCACCGACCACAAAGCAATAGCGGTTAATGCAAATATCCCAGCATAAAAAGATATCTCTCTACTATTCGTCGCACTAGCGGATAGCAGACAACAGATAAAATATGGATAATTTAGATTCACCATCAAGGGGTTAAGTGGTGCTTTTTTTGTGGCTTTGTTTAGCCACAAAAACATTAGGCGTATATCCAAACTTTCCTTGACAGAATATACCTGAGCAGCTACCAGTGGAAACAATACACCAGGAAGCCACTGCAACAAATTATATATCAAGTAAATAGAGCGGTTGGCGACCAGGAGATAAACCAGCAAACAGCACAAAAAAATCAGGCATAAATTAGCAATGCGCCTAAAATCACTAGCTGAAAAATCCCACCGATAAGGCAACCAGTTAGCTGCCTCTAAAATCAGAGCCATTGGCAAAGCAAAAAACCATAGTCCCGTCTGCCAGCCCCAAAAAATTACACTAACACCCAAAAGAAAGACTGGCATTTTCATAATTTCATTAACTCCTCTTGTATTTGACCTAGCTTTAAAATATGGCAGCTTGTTAAGTCATCTTTAATCAACTCTAAGTTTAAGCTATCTAATTGAGCGTCTCGCTCTGTTAAAATTAAAACTAAGGTATGAATACCGCGACTTCTCAGATAATTTACTAATGTTTTTCTAGGTTCGTCCCAACACAAAAATATACAAATACAACCGCTCAGCAGAGAGATTTTCTCCATCAAAACGGAGGTGAGCGAGTCAAAAACTTTATCCTGACAGGCACCGACGGAGGCGAGAATTTCTAGCATTTTATCAGTAGAGTTCAGCCCTCTACCAAAGGTAAAACAATAAGCTTCTTGAACGACGAACATCAAATCCAATAAGGATTCTTGAGTCTGAACTTCATAGGATAATGAAGCAGCAATTGAAATTGCTTCTTCTAAAATTTCACTATATTTTACACTTTGAAATGTATCCAAAATTAGGGCGTGCCTCACAAAAAATTCATCCTGTTCTTCTTTGACCATTGGCTTACCTGCTTTTGCCCAACTTTTCCAGTGAATTTTGCGTAGCGGATCTCCCGGTCGATAATCCCGCAGAGACCTAAATTCCTCGGAATCTCCTACGGATGAAGCTAATGTTACGCCACCTGATTGATATCTTCTTGAGCCAGGAAGCTGAATTGGTGGTAAATGATATAGTTTGGGTAAAATTAACATAGATTGGGGCAAGGAATTTGTTTTACAAGCATTCCAAATTCCAAAAGGATCAGAGCGAGTAACTGTTAGACCACTGAGGCGGACAACACCTCTGCAGGATGGCGTAATTTCACCTACTACTTCTGTTTTGCTATTGGGTGGAAGAGGAGGCAATTCTATGACCTTAGCTGTGGCGCATTGTTTTCTAGAAATCAGCCACAGCCAACGATAATAGCCGAAGTATTTATCCAATGAAGTGCGCTGTTCTTCACCGGGTTCAGGTGTTTCTATAAATTCTTGAAAGCTTGGGTATGTGTCGGCAAAATTTTCCCACAATTTCAGGTTATTTTGACTCTGGCTAGTTTTGTTATGAATGAGTATACGGTATTTTAAAGTGACTCCAACAGTTGCAAACTTTGGCAACAACCGTACTGCATTGAAGCGGAAGCGAAAAAATTTACTAAAAATTATGGCTATTCCTATAATTGACAACAGGAAAGTAAAGATTTGATAAGTCACAGTCTGATTAGTATCTAATCCTAAAATTCCCGCTAAAAGGGTGCAGCTAAGCACTGCTAACCCATTGGTGGTCAATCGCTTCTTTCGCGAGCGATTTACACGCGCACAGAAGCGAAAAATAGCGTAGAAAAAACGTTTCATTTTTTAGGCTGGTACAGGAATAGATTTGATAATTTCTTCAACAACACCTGGGGCCATTCTGCCAGAAAAACGCGCTTGAGGTTCCATTACTAGGCGATGAGCGATGACTGATACCGCCTGTTCTTGAATATGTTCTGGCGTAACAAACTCATAGCCATCGAACAAAGCTAATGCTTGAGCAACTTTCATTAAAGCTATGGAAGCTCTGGGGCTCGCTCCTAGTTGTACCCCTTCGGCTGAGCGAGTTGCATTCACGATATCTACGAGGTAACGTTTCAACTCTTCACTAATTCTAATTTGCCTTACCTGCTGTTTTAAGCTAATTAAATCCTCTAAATTAACGCAGGTTTGAAGTGTATCAATAGGATGTTGATGGATTTGATCTCCGAGCAGGTTAACTTCGTCTTCTGGCGAGATGTATCCTAGACTAAATTGAACTGCAAAGCGATCCATTTGGGCTTCAGGAAGTGGATAAGTGCCACGAGATTCTACTGGATTTTGAGTAGCAATAACAAAAAATGGGTCTTTAAGTTTGTGCAAATTTCCGTCAATGCTGACTTGAAATTCTGCCATTGCTTCTAGGAGGGCAGATTGGGTTCGCGGTGATGACCGATTGATTTCGTCAGCCAAGACAATATTAGCAAAAATAGGCCCTTCGTGGAAATGGAACGTGCGTTGATTGGGGTCAAGCATGGATATGCCCAAGATATCGGATGGCAAAAGATCAGGTGTAAATTGAATGCGTTTAAAGGTGACATCGACAGATAAGGCTAGGGCTTTAGCTAGGGTAGTTTTACCTGTACCGGGATAATCTTCTAGGAGGACGTGCCCGCCACTCACAAAGGCTGACAGCAATTTCCTGATTGCTGCTGATTGCCCTTTCACCACTTTTTGAATGTTGTTGGAAATCCTCTGATAAATTTCTCTGCCCGACTGAGCGTGATTTTCTGTAATTGCTTTATCCATTATTTATTCTGTTCGTAGCGTTCGGTTAATGTCCCGCTGATTGGCTTCGATCGATTTAACTATTTACAGCATTTTTCCAATATGTATAAGTTTTTAAACCAATAGTTTTTTGATTTTCATTATATATCTCATCCAAACACCTGAAAAGAGCTAAAGCGTAATTTTTCAATCCCAACTCTGTCAAACTTGTGAGAATCCTAGTCAGTCGCAGGTAGTTGTGATTAAATTGTTCAATCCACTCTCTTTTTCTTGACAAATATTCCTGGGATTTCGCAATTACAATTTCTGCGTTTTCCCCTTCGCGGCATTCCAGCCCGTAAAATGCCAGCATGACTTTTAGAGATTTGACTAAGCGATTTCTCAACTCTTCACTGGTTCTAAAAGCTTGAATAACCTGATCATTTAAAATAGGAGCACTGGAATTAAAGCGGCTCTTTTCTCTCAGGGGAAACAGCCATTGAATGTAATTGTGCACGGATTCCAGCTTCTGGTAATCCCACGACCAAATATCCTCGATCGCCCGACCTTGTGAATCAGCCTGCTGACCGAGATAGAATGCTAAAATTTTGTTTTGTTTGGTTGAATTACTCATTAGTTTCTTCACGGGCGGGCAGGATGCCCACCCCACAATAAAATTTAATTTTTCTGTGGAACAGGCATCCTGCCTGTTCTGGAAAATGGTGCAATATCTGAATTTTAAGCGACTTTAGGCTGCTTCGCCAGGGGTTTAAACCCCTGGCTGCTTCGCCCGCTTTACCGCAGAGTCACAAACTCTTCAGCAGTCGATGGGTGAATGCCAATAGTCGCGTCGAAGTCTTTCTTCGTAGCTCCCATATTAACCGCGATCGCCATTCCTTGAATAATCTCGCCGGCGTCTTTCCCAACCATGTGCACGCCCAAAACTCTGTCAGTATTAGTCTCAACGATTAACTTGACAAAAGTTTTCTCATCTGCACCTGTCAAAGCGTGAAACATCGGCCGGAACTTGGCTGTGTAGCACTTAATTGAGTCGGGGAACTTTGCTCTAGCCTGCACTTCGTTTAAGCCGACTGTACCCGCTTCCGGCTGGGAAAATACCGCCGACGGCACATTTTCGTAATTGATTGCTCTGGGATTGTGGCCAAACTCAGTATCTGCAAACGCGCGTCCTTCGGCGATCGCAATTGGCGTTAAATTGATGCGGTTGGTGCAATCTCCCACTGCAAAAATGTGCGGCTGACTGGTGCGGCTGTCTTTGGTAACTGCGATCGCACCTTTATCTGTTTCTACTCCCGCATTTTCTAAACCCAATTTGTCTAAATTAGGCTGACGCCCGGTAGCGCACAACAGCGCGTCTACTATTAGCGTTCCTTCGGATGTTCCAGACAGAGTTAATTTTAAGCCTTCTGGGGTTTTCTCAATGTGGTTGATTGAGCTTTCGGTCAAAATGTTTATTCCGTGCTTAATCATTCCTTCTTGCACGTTAGTGCGAATTTCTGTGTCAAATTCGTTCAAAATTAAGTCACGGCGGATGATTTGAGTTACTTGGCTTCCCAACCCGTTCATAATGCAAGCAAATTCGACGCCGATGTAGCCTCCTCCCCAAATTGCCAACCGTTTTGGCTGCTCTTTTAGGAGGAAGATTTCGCGAGAGGTAATCGCGTGTTCAATGCCGACAATTGGGACTCTTTGCGCTTCTCCGCCGACTGCAACTAAGATTTTGGCTGCGGTAAATTTTTTGTCGCCAACTTCGACGGTGTGGGGATCAATAAATTTCGCGTATCCTGAGATTAATTCGACTCCGGCTTTTTCGAGGAAGCTGATATGCAGTTTGCTCAGCCGCCGCACTTCTGTGTCTACCGTGGTGACGAGTTTTTCCCAGTCGAAACTGCTTTCTACTGGACTCCAACCGTAGCCCACCGCATCTTCGTAAAGGTGCGAAAATGTTGAGGCGTACACCATGAGTTTTTTGGGGACACAGCCGCGAATTACGCAGGTTCCGCCTACTAAGTCATTTTCGGCGATCGCCACTTTTGCGCCGTAGGATGCTGCTCGCTTGGAACTCGCCAATCCGCCGGAACCCGCACCTATCACAAACAAGTCGTAGTCGTATGTCATAATTGTCTGTACCTTCTTATCGCCCACTTACCAATTTTACGCTTTACTTTTCTTAATGATATCTCAAAAAATTTTTGTTTTTTTTGGGGAGCCACTACTTTACTGTTTGCGATTGATATGGTATTATTAAATAATAGGATATTATACGTTAATTTTAAAATTACTCACACTTCCATTATTAGATTATAACACAAGCGATCGACCAGAAACATATAAAAATATAACTATTTTCTAGCCGCCGCCACAAATAAAAGAGCTAATTGTCTATCGCTCGTTATAGCCGAGTCGAACTCCCGTAAATCCCTGTAAAAAAGCGCGACTTTGATGCTCTTCCCGATTTTTAAGGGGTAGTAGAGGAGAACAATCACGCGGGATCAAGGCTAATCGCAGTGCAGCGATAGAAAACTGATACTTCCCTAACCTATTGGGGCAATCACGGGAGATTACCCTACAGTTTTTGATAATTTCATCAATCCTTGATAATTGCTATATTATAAACATAAATTAATTCTCGGGCTAGCTTTATGATCGATTGGCTTTTGCTCTGGGGAGTGACGCAAGGAGTCGGCATTCTCGTTCAACCCATCTTAGAAGACTTGATCAAAGACGGCGCGAAGGATTTTGCTAAAGATTTTTTTAAAGATTCCCTGAAAAACGTCTTATTAGGCGAAAAAGACCCGCGAAAAGTCGCAGCGGGCAAAGCGCTCAAAAAGTTTTTGGAGTTGGTGGAACAGCAGTTGAAAATTGGCGGACTTTCCCCAGAGCAAAGAAAGCTGTATATTAAAGATGTTAAACAGTTTATCAATAACAAGTCTGTTAAGGAAATTTTGGGCAAGGCTTTTGAGAGCGAGCGCGAATCTCTCGATGCAGAACTTCTCGAACAAACCTGGACTCAACTAAATTTAGCTTCTTTACCAGCAAGATTTAAGTGGCAAACCATCGCCACTCAGTATCTGGCAGAAGTTCAAGAAATTCTCTTTGACTCAAAAGACTTGCGCGATATCTTGAATGCTCAAAATCTGGATAGCATTCAGAAAAATACTCAAGAAACGGCGGGGATTATCCCAGAATTTGACTTGAGGCAATATCAAGAAGCTCTGTGCGAGCGTTACAGCAATCTCAATTTAAGCAGCGTCGATCCCAATACCTACGATTATCGCGAAAAGCTGAAGGTTTGGCAAATCTTTATTTTCCAAGATGTGCGATCGATTTACGAATCATTTCTGCCCCAAGCTTACGAAATTCCTAAAGAACATCAACGGCGGCTGCAAGACAGCAATCAATTAGACGCGATCGATCTAGAAAATTTAGAGAAATATCGGCGCGGTTATTTTTCTCAGCCGATCGTATCCGTGTTAGATGTTATCAATGACAAGCAAAAGTATCCCTACATTGTTATTTTAGGCGATCCGGGTTCTGGCAAGTCTACTCTGTTACAATGTTTAGCATTAAACTGGGCGCGATCGCCCTTAAATAGCGTGACATCTCTGCCGATTCCGCTGCTAATAGAATTGCGGACTTACATTCGCAGCGGGGAATCAGGAGATTGCAAGAATTTCCTCGAATTTTTCCATCAAAGTCCCGGTTCAATTTGTCATTTGAATCAGCATCAATTGCAGGAACAGCTTAAAGCAGGCGACGCTGTGGTGATGTTCGACGGGTTAGATGAAATTTTCGATCCCGGGAAACGAGAAGATGTAATTACAGCGATTCATCGGTTTACCAATGAGTATCCGCGCGTGCGAGTGATTGTCACGTCTCGGATTATTGGTTACAAACCTCAACGGTTGCAAGATGCAGAGTTTCATCACTTTATTCTCCAAGATTTGAATGCGGAACAAATTCAGGATTTTGTTCACCGCTGGCACGAATTAACTTTTACTGATGCTGTGGAAAAATCGCGGATTAGTGAGCGCATGGAAAGAGCATTAGCGTATTCATCAACGATTAGAGATTTAGCGGGTAATCCGTTATTGTTAACGATTATGGCGATTTTAAATCGCGGGCAAGAATTGCCGAGAGACAGGGCGGAACTTTACAATCATGCTTCGCGGGTATTGCTTTATCAATGGGATGTGGAAAGGTCTTTAGTAGAGGATAGCAGGCTCGATCCGAAAACTATTGATGCTAAAGATAAGCAAGAAATGCTGCGGCGAGTCGCTTACAAAATGCAAGCAGCACCTGAAGGGTTGGCTGGCAATATTATTAGTGCGGAAGATTTGGAGAATACCCTGACAGCATATCTGAAGAATAAAGATTTCGATCGACCCAGAGTAGGGGCGAAATTAATCATTAATCAACTGCGAACCCGCAACTTTATTTTATGCTTTTTGGGCGCGGATAGTTACGGATTTGTGCATCGAACTTTTTTGGAATATTTCTGTGCGTCGGAGGTTGTGGAAAGGTTGTATAAGACACCAGAAATTTTACTGGAGGAGTTAAAAACCGAGGTTTTTGGCAAGCACTGGGATAATGAATCTTGGCAGGAAGTTTTGTGCTTGATTGCGGGATTGATTCCTGGAAACTTGACCGGAAAGTTGATTGAGTCTTTGATTGAGCAGGATGGGGAAGGGCAAAAGTTCCGCAATCTGTTTTTGGCGGCGAAGTGTTTGAATGAGGTGAGAGAGAGAAAAGAGATTGCTGCGGTTGAGACTCAATTGCTTGAACGCTTAAAAGAGTTAACCAAGTACGACCTCAATTACTATTATCAGCCTTATGGAGAAGAAGCTAATCTAGTTAAGGCAATTCGTACTCAAGCAGTAAGTGCGATCGCCTTTACTTGGAAAGATGACGCGGAAACCTTACCTTGGCTCAAACAACGCGCTCAATCTGATGATAAGGGGGATGTGCGATATGCAGCAGTTAAAGAATTAGCACGGGGGTGGAAAGATGACGCGGAAACCTTACCTTGGCTAAAATTAAGTGCTCAATCTGATGATAACTGGGTAGTGCGAGGTGCAGCCGTCCAAGAATTAGCAAACGGCTGGAAAGATGACCCCGAAACTTTACCGATACTCAAACAACTCGCTCAACATCATGATGATTATAGGGTGCAACAAGCAGCACTCCAAGAATTAGCGCGCGGCTGGAAAGATGACCCAGAAACCTTGCCTTTGCTCAAACAAATTGCTCAAGCTGATGATATTTTTTATGTGCGACAAGTAGCAGTTGAAGAATTAGCACACGGGTGGAAAGATGACCCAGCAACCTTATGTTTGATAAAACATATAGCTCAATCTGGTCATGATTTTTTTGTGCAATCGACAGCAGTCAGAGAATTAGCACAAGGGTGGAAAGATGACCCCGAAACTTTACCTATACTCAAACAACTAGCTCAATCTGATAATAATAGCGATGTGCAATATGCAGCCGTCCAAGAATTAGCAGGGGGGTGGAAAGATGACCCCGAAACCCTATCTATCCTCAAACAACTGGCTCAATTTGATGATGATTTGCAGGTGCGACACACAGCAATTCTAGAATTAGCACGCGGGTGGAAGCACCATCCTGAAATCTTAGCTATTCTCAAAGAACGTGTTCAATGTGATGAGGATTTTTTGGTACGACAATTAGTAGTCCAAGAATTAGCACGCAGGTGGAAAAATGACCCGGAAACCTTACCTATCCTCAAACAACACGCCCAATATGACGATAATGGGGATGTGCGTTCTTCAGCAGTCCAAGAAATAGCCTGGGGGTGGAAAGATGACCCGGAAACCTTACCTTGGCTCAAACAACTGGCTCAATCTGATGAGAATTGGGATGTGCGCTATTCAGCAATTCAAGAATTAGCAGGGGGGTGGAAAGATGACCAGAAAACATTTGAATTATTGTGTGATATTGCTATCAATCATCCTTTTGAACGCCAGTCCAGCTTCCAAGATAATCCCAGACGAACAGCACTTGAAATCATGGTCAAGCAATACTGCGATCGCCCAAAAACTTTAGAAATACTTCGCGATCGATTTGCTAACGAT
Source organism: Microcoleus sp. B3-A4 (assembly GCF_036705385.1). Lineage (NCBI taxonomy): Bacteria > Bacillati > Cyanobacteriota > Cyanophyceae > Oscillatoriales > Microcoleaceae > Microcoleus > Microcoleus sp. B3-A4. The sequence goes on from NZ_JAUBUI010000005.1 coordinate 161,085, forward strand.
CCAGATGAACAAGTCCGCCAGTTTGCCCAGAAAAAGTTGACCCAATTAGAGAAGCTGTGAAAGAAACACAAAAAGCAGAAAGAAAATAGGACTGTAGCCACTAATATCTCCAAAGCTTATGCAGAAACAGTTGAATTTTTGGCGACGGCCACACTCCCCACAGCATTATCAACTTTCCACTCTCCGAGGAAGCAAAAAAGCATATCACCGACCTAATTTATGCCCACAATAATCAAGGCTTGACCCGCGCTGGAAAAAGCAAATTAGATAACTATCTAGTGCTACAACATCAGATGACTCTCATCAAACAACTCACAAACACGTCGTTAAAGATTTAGTTTTTTTATATCTCGTCAATTAGCGTCCAAACGATCGCCACTCCAGTCGCGAAAACCGAGAAGAAGTGTTAACTTAGTAGTTAGTTGTGTCGATCGCACAGAAAAAAAATGCCTGAACTACAAACCGATACATACCAAGACCTCGACCCGCAAGTCCTCTCAAAGCCCGTTGTTGTCGGTCTGGAAGAGGTAACAAAAGTTTACGGGATTGGCGACCTGGAAGTTCGCGCCTTAAACGGCGTCAGCTTGACCGTAAGACAAGGAGAATATTGCTCGATTATGGGCGCATCGGGTTCCGGCAAATCTACAGCTATGAATATTATCGGCTGTCTCGATCGACCTACGAGCGGCAGTTACTACTTAGACGGCGTAGATGTCGCCCAAATGCCCGAAGAAGAATTAGCGGGAATTCGTAATTTAAAATTGGGGTTTGTATTCCAACAATTTCACCTGTTGCCTCAATTGACAGCATTAGAAAATGTCATGTTACCGATGGTATATGCCGGCATTCCCGCCGCAGAAAGACGTGAACGGGGAGTAGATGCTTTAACGAAAGTAGGCCTGGAAAGCCGGCTGCAAAACAGACCGAATCAACTATCAGGAGGACAGCAGCAGCGCGTAGCCATTGCCAGGGCTATTGTCAACCGTCCCGTGTTGTTGCTGGCTGATGAACCTACAGGTGCATTGGATACAAAAACTACTCAAGAAGTAATGGATATTTTTACAGAATTCAACGAAAGCGGCATGACTGTTGTTATGGTAACGCACGAGCCCGAAGTAGCGCGCCAAACTCGCCGCGTTGTCTGGTTCCGCGACGGTCAAGTTATTCACAATAATCTCAACCCGGAAGAACTTTCACAGGCTGTATTTTAGTAGAATAGTCCGCGAAAAGCGAAAAGAAAATTGGGCGATTGAAATCGCTTGTAGACAAACGAAGTCCGCCTACGCGGACTGAAGAATCAAGAGAGTATTACTTCTATCCAAGAGGGCTTTAGCTATTAGCAGGGGTTTTCAACCCCTGGCGGACTAATAGACAAAACGCCAGATATCTCCTTAATGAAAAGCACTGGGAAAAGCTTCCCAAACTCGATCGACAAAATCTCTAAGTTGCCGAGATGCGATCGCACCATCCTTTTTCTCAGAGTCCAGAGACTGCAACTGAGTCAACAGCGAAATTACCTCGGTATCCAGTGCCGCCCGAAACAAACTCCCCGGCCACAGCAAATCAGCACCATCCCGCAAGTCGGATAAAGTGTAGTCTTCCGACCATTGCGCCGATAAATCCTTCCCCGACAGTAATACAACTAACATTAAAGGGCGCACCCAACAAACTTGACGTGCCTCAACCACTTGGATCACCTCTGAATGCAGGCACGCATCTCCACATTCTAAACTGACAATTTGACCCGGCTTAAAGTTCAAAGCACAATCCATTAATGCTCACACTTAATACAGACAAGACAAAGCAGCGAAATAAGTGCTGTATCTCTCGACAGCACCCGAAAACATTATATCATAATTCCTTCTTCTTTCTTCCTTCTTCCTTCTTCCTGACATCCGTTACATCCGTTACATCCGAAGAAAGCGAATCCGTTGCCGAACTTCCTTCTTCTTCTCAACTTTCATCAAGCTTTTTAAGATCCATTTCGAGCTGGGCTGTCAACAATCGTGCTTCTTTTTTACCACCGCCACCATTAGCATAATCCGCCACGCAAATCGGAGAACCGATCGCAATTTTTACCTGACAACCCCATCGAGGAATGCGCGGGCGATAGCGGATACTCATCGGTACAATTTTTACCCCCAAACCCGGTTTGCTCAACTCTGCTTGCATTGCCAAGCGAGCCAATCCCGGCTTAATCGGATGAACTTCGCCATCCTGAAAAATACCGCCTTCGGGAAAAATCACCAACATTTCCTTGTCGAGGAGTAGTTCCACCCCATAACGGAGACTGCCAATTGCCGGATGCTTGAGATCCACAGGAAACCCTCCCAAATTTCTGATGAACCAACCTTGCAGTCCTTTCACTTCATCAGCAGTTACCATAAACCGCAAATCGCGTCCAGTCACCTTCTGTCCAGTTGAATAGGGCATCATCAGGGCATCCCACCGGGATCTGTGCGTAGGGGCTAAGATGACAGGCCCGTCTTTCGGCAAGTGCTCCTGTCCGGTTATCTCAATCTTGCCAAAATGAAACGGTAGGACAACATAGTGACCTAGCGGATAGAGCAAGGAGGTTAACCAAGGAGAAACGCGAGAGGTATTAGATGCTACCTTGGCAGGCATTGGCTTCACTAGAGATGATTTACTGGACTCAACGGCGATCGTGGCGGTGTGGGGCATAGCAATTAAGCTGCTTTATCGAGATCTCAAGTCTAAAGTAAGTGATTGGACAAATCTTTAGTTTTTGGGTCGGGACAGTTTTGCTATTGGCCTTGTACCGATCGAGTGATCGCGCCCGCAAGAGATAATCTCTAACAGGTAAAACCTCAGCCAACCGGACAGCACTAATACAAAGTAGTGGGCCGCCTGGAAAGCTCGATCGGGCAATTACGGATCTATTATTCCAGCTAAAGGGTCAAGTTCGATTAAACATCGCCCAGAAGAGAGTAAAAAATTTTACCTGTTAATTTTTCCGGCGTGTTTCAAACCAGGAAATCAACTGATCGCGGCAAACAGACTCCATAATACCGCCGAGCACCTCCAAGCGGTGACACGAATGCGCGCTGTCTGGAATATTAGCCGCAGTCCGAATCGTGCCAGTTTTCGGGTCATCTGCTCCGTATACCAGCAGACCAATCCGAGCTTGGACGATCGCACCAGCGCACATCGGGCAAGGCTCTAGCGTTACGTAGAGCGTGCATTGGTTAAGATGCCAGTCTTGCAAAACTTGACCGGCCGCCCGCAAAGCCAAGATTTCAGCGTGAGCAGTCGGATCGCAGTCTCGCTCTCGCCGATTTTGCGCTTCGGCAATCAATTTGCCAGTACCGTCAACAATGGCAGCACCGACGGGTACTTCACCCGCATCACCGGCTGCTTGTGCCAGTTCCACAGCCCTAGCCATCCAGCGTTTGTGAATAAAATAAGTAGTATCACTAATAGACAATGGCTCAGTTTTAGAATTCACGTCATACCTACGTAACACAAAAACTTAAGATCGAGAAAGAAAGTTACATTACAGCTTAATAGAAAGTCATTTTTAATTATGGACACCACCAGGATAACCACTGAAATTGTTGAGCTGTTGTGCCGCATTAGCCGACAAAAGCTGCGCGAACAAGATATCACTCCTTTGGTAGTGTTTGTGACTGCTCTGATTTCCATCCTGCGCGGAGTGATGATTATTGACAGGACGATCGCAGTTGAAGAAGAAGAACGGCTGCAAAAGACTCTCAAAGCCTTTGCCAGCGGCGACCGCGATCGGGTAGAACTAATTCAGCGCCTTGTCAAAGGAGTATCCAAACAGCAGGTTTACTTCAACCCCACGGAATTGCTAACCCTGACAGCTTTCTTCTCAGAATCAGAAAAACTGTTGCTTATCGGTTCCGGCTACGAAATGTCAGCGGCCGACGGACACATCGATATGCGGGAGCAAATGTACTTACAGTCGATCGCAAATCGGCTCGGCCTCGACTCCAGACACATTGCAGTCCTAGAAACTTTATTTACTAAAGAAGGAACCCTCGACTCACAAGCTTTTGCCGAAGTTCAAGCTTTACTCGATCCCAGCGAATTCGAGTCCCGCGATCCGGTATTTGGCAAAGCAGCAAAGCACTTGCTGAGTATTTTACTCCGCAAATAATCCAGCGCATATAAATTTTGGGGCAGTAAAAGTAGTGAGAGGAATTCGAGGATTTGACGGTGTGTCCATTTGAGATGGGACTTGGGCGCTCTTACCCTCAAAAACCGGGTTGTTTAACCCCTACCAAGAGCCTTGCACGGCGTATGTTCGTAAAAAACCTGGTTTCGGCCTAACTCCCGCTTTATTTTTTTTTGCAAGAGTCGATCGACCCTTGTATCCCATTGAACCGAATGCCTCTAAAATCTAAAAGCGACTCGTCGCTGCCTTGATTGACTCAGCTCAATCTCAAATCTCAAATTGATTGATTATGCAAATTGAATGGCAAACCGCCAAAACCTACGAAGACATTCTCTATCACAAAAGCGGCGGCACCGCCAAAATTACCATCAATCGACCTCACAAACGCAACGCTTTCCGTCCCAAAACCGTGCAGGAACTATGCGATGCCTTTACAGATGCCCGTGAAGACACAAAAATCGGCGTTGTCCTTTTCACCGGTGCGGGGCCTCATACAGACGGCAAATACGCCTTTTGCGCCGGCGGCGATCAAAGCGTGCGGGGTGCGGCGGGATATGTAGACGAAGGTGGCATACCCCGCTTGAACGTGCTCGACTTGCAGAAGTTGATTCGCTCGATGCCCAAAGTTGTAATTGCTTTAGTTGCAGGTTACGCAATTGGAGGGGGTCACGTTCTGCACTTAATTTGCGACTTGACGATCGCTGCTGACAATGCTATTTTCGGACAGACCGGCCCCAAAGTCGGCAGTTTCGACGGTGGTTTCGGAGCTAGCTATCTCGCCCGAGTCGTCGGCCAGAAAAAAGCCCGAGAAATTTGGTTTTTGTGTCGCCAGTACAGCGCGCAGCAAGCCCTAGAAATGGGTTTAGTCAACTGCGTCGTGCCCGTCGAACAACTAGAACTAGAAGGGATTCAGTGGGCTGCAGAAATTCTCGAAAAAAGTCCGATCGCGATTCGCTGCTTGAAATCCGCTTTTAATGCCGACTGCGACGGTCAAGCCGGTTTGCAAGAACTGGCTGGAAATGCCACTTTGTTGTACTATATGACGCAGGAAGGCGCCGAAGGCAAACAAGCCTTTTTGGAAAAACGGCAACCTGATTTTAGTCAATATCCTTGGCTGCCATAGCTGGATGGAGAAATCAGTTTTTTTTATGCGCTCATATTAAAGTAGATGCTGCTGATTTTTATGAGTTAGTAAAGCCAAATGCACCCGATCGTCCAAAAGTGTCAGTATTGATACCCGTTCCCAAAAAGAATGAAACGGTTTTGTCATATCCAAACCATGATAATGATCAGTGATTCCCCAATCGAAAATCGAAAATCGTATGACCTATCCTGCTGCCGACTAACTAAACCGAGACTGCTGCTGCGGATTTTTCGGTTAACGTTGTGCTTGTAAGCTGGCAAGCATGGCGCTCGGAAAGAGTGACGGTGGCATCCTGCAGCCTCAGAGTCGATTCTTGCCACATTCCAATTTCTTCTATGTTTTCCCAAGATGACCTAAAAGGCGAAACTGCTAAAGCACAAGCTTTCCAGTGACTTTGAACCGGTCCGCCTAGTAAAGCGCAAACACCCCCGCGTCTGCCCTCAGGGGTATAGTGACGGCAGTGACCACAAGCTGAAGTTAAAGGTGAAGTTAAGGAGGTTTGCATAAAAGTTCTTAGGGAAATCATTTTCATCTCTAATTCTCCTTTGTAGAGCTAGCCTGTTTTAGAGCATCCCAACCTTTATGCTGTCTGGGTTGTAGCGATCCCCGAAGCATAAATAAATTTTATAATTTATTTATAATCTCGTTATATATAGAAACAATTAGCTCGGTGCTTGCTCATTGTATAGGTAAAAAGACAGGTTAAAAGTTTATAAAGCCGTTAGGGATCAAGAAAAAGTACAAATGCCCAACGAGTATTAGAGGTTACAAATAAGCGGTAGCTCAGGATACAAAAAGCTGCTGAGAGTTTCGGTAAGCTGCCTCCGGGACACACCAACAATTAAGTCTTAAAATGAAAATGAAAAGATAACCGGAGGCGATCGGGCCCCTGTTGCATTGACGCCAAAAGTAGCTAATCATAAAATAGGCAAGTTTTCAAGCTTCTTGTTTATCTTTACAATCAAAACATTATTAATTCAGAGGCGATAGGAGTTTTGCTAATGAGTAAGCGTTCTTCGGTTGAATCCCCAAATCATCAATCCTCTTCAACCCCAATCAAGCCTGCTTTGCAAGCAGTCTTGGGGAGTCTAGATGTAAACCTAGAAGCAGAACTGACAACATACAGAAGGCACAGGCGGCGGGCCGAACAGTGGGTGTCGCCCTCAGTTCGTACCGGCAAGCAAACAGCCACAACCGAGCAACAGCTAGCCCAAAATTTGGCGCAGAAGACTGCGGAGGAAACCCAGCAGCCGCTATCGCTGCCCCTATCCATTGCCGGCACTCAGGGCGATGCCCCGCTAGCAACTACCAGGGGTGGCACAAAATTATCTAGCAGTGCCTTGGCACCCAACAATTATCTCGAATCAAGCGAAAAACTGATCGAAAGTTTGGACGAGTCAAAAGCTGAGCCTACGGTAGAACGCAGTTTAGCCGCCAGTTTGTTAACTCCCTTGGGACTGAGTTCGATGCTGCTGTTTTTGCTGTCGTGCACAGCTTTGGGCTACGCAGTCATGTACCCGTCAAATCTGGTTAAGATGGCAGGCCTGAGCCGTTTCCTCGATCGCACCTCACCCTCTTCAAGCGACAGTCCCGCCTCTACTTCCATCTCAGATACCAGCACCAAGGAACTGCCGAAAGCTCCAAATCTGGTATCCAAGGAATTTGTGGAGCTAGATTTGAGCACTCTCAGCAATGTCAAGCCGACAGTCAGCCCGATTCCTTCCCCGTCACCAAAAGCATCAATCCCGCCAACCCCGCCAGCGCCTCCGGGCCCCAGTGGGGTTGTGCCGATTCCTACAGAAGACGGCAACCCCCCCAGAGGCAGGGAACAAGGACTCAACAATCTGAGTACGGCTTTGCTTCCCAGTCCCAGCCCTAGCGCTGCCCAGCCTGTGCCGGCACTGCCAACACTGCCTGCAACACCATCCCCAGCCCAGCCTGCCACCACATCTCCGGCGACAGCATCCCCAGCCGCAGCATCCCCAGCCGCAGCATCTCCCCTGGGAAGGCCTGCACGGGCCGCCGACGGTTTCTATTACGTTGTCACCGATTACACCGACGAAAAATCGCTGCAGCAAGCCAGAAAAGCAGTTCCCGATGCCTACGTGCGGAACTTCTCAAAGGGTGTCAAGATCCAAATGGGGGCTTTGAACGATGCTGCCTCAGCAGAACGTTTGGTGAAAGAACTCCAAGAAAAAGGGGTGAAGCCACAATACTATCAACCATAAATTAGGCAAAGACAATTAAACTAATGATCGGGGAGTAGGTTGGGCCGAGGCACGAACCCTCCGCTTCGCTTCACCCAACATTTGCTCAGTTTTGATGGGTAATGCTCGCGCCCTACCCATCCTAAAAATAATCATCACGACCTAACTTAGAGGGAATTAAAATTTCACAATTAAAAATTAAAAAGACGATTGATGAGTTTTCGTTTTTAGTTTTTAATTCTGATTTCTCTGTCTTAATTCTAAAGTTGAAAATTGGGAGACTGGCAAAATGGGATTATTCGATCGCCTATGGCGAGTGATTCGAGCCAATATTAACAGTTTGGTCGGGGCAGCAGAAGACCCAGAAAAAATTCTGGAACAGGCTGTAATGGATATGCAGGAAGATTTAGTGCAGCTCAGACAAGCTGTGGCAGGAGCGATTGCAGCTCAAAAACGCACTGAACGCCAGTGCTCCCAAGCTGAGTCTACAGCAGCAGAATGGCACCAGCGGGCGCAGCTAGCTTTGCAAAAAGGCGAGGAAAATTTGGCGCGGGAAGCTCTGACGCGCAAGAAATCTTATCAAGAAACGGCAACGGCGATGAAAGCCAGTCTCGGACAACAGAACGCTGTTGTGACTAAACTTAAAGAAAATATGCGGGCGCTCGAAAGTAAAATTTCCGAGGCAAAATCTAAAAAAGATATGTACATTGCCCGAGCTCGATCGGCCGCATCGTCGGAAAGGCTTCAAGAAATGATGGGCAATCTCAGTACCGGCAGCACTTTGAGCGCATTTGAACGGATGGAAGAGAAAGTCATGGAGCTAGAAGCTCGCTCCGAAGCAATCGCAGAACTCGGAACTAATGATTTAGAAAAGAAGTTTCTCTCTCTCGAAGGTGCCGACGATGTGGATACCGAGTTGGCGGCGATGAAAGCACAAATGCTTCCGGGCAAGAATACACCCAAATTGCCGTCGAGCGATCCGCCCGCATCCTGAACCCCAGGCAAGAGAACAAGAGTCGGGACGAGCAAAAACTTATCAACAGCCTAGCTAGAGATGGCTCGAAGCCTGTTGGGGAATTCCCGGATCGACGTTAAACTCAGTAGATAGGTGCATGAATAAGCTTGCCTGCATCACATTACTCGATCGCTTTAAACTGGATTTATCTGTCTGCAAAAATTGCCAAAAACTAAATCGCACTAAAAATCTGACAAGAGTGAATTTCACAACTGCGGGCTAGGGCTATCAAGCCTGCTTTCCGCCTACTTCGTACACCTCACCCAGGAAAAATAGCATTATGGGATTATTTGACCGCATTAGCCGAGTCGTCAAAGCCAATCTTAACGATCTGGTCAACAAAGCTGAAGACCCGGAAAAGATTTTAGAACAGTCCGTTACGGATATGCAGGAAGACTTGGTGCAGTTGCGTCAGGCCGTTGCCAGCGCGATCGCCACTCAAAAGCGTACCCAGACTCAGTACAATCAAGCTGAATCTCAGTCTAACCAGTGGCAGCAGCGCGCCCAGCTAGCCCTGCAAAAAGGAGACGAGACTTTGGCCCGGGAAGCGCTGGTTCGCAAAAAGTCTCACGCTGAAACGGCGGCTACGCTGAAAGCCAGCCTGGATCAGCAATCGGCTCAGGTGGAAAGTCTCAAGCGCAACTTGATCGGTTTGGAGAGCAAAATTTCCGAAGCTAAGACTAAGAAGGATATGCTCAAGGCGAGGATATCCGCTGCTAAGGCTCAGGAACAGCTCAACAATACCATTGGCACATTGAATACTGGCAGTTCAATGGCAGCTTTCGATCGCATGGAAGAAAAAGTTTTGCAGATTGAAGCTCGCGCGGGAGCTTCGGCAGAATTGGCGGCTGGCGGCAGCAATTTAGAGGAACAGTTCCGCTTGCTCGAAAGCGGCGGTGATGTTGACGACGAGTTGGCTCAGATGAAAGCTCAACTGACCGGGGGTTCTGTGTCTCAAGGTCAATTGCCGGCAGCGGGTAAAACAGCAGCAGCTAGTAGCTCGGAGTCGAGCCAGGTGATTGACGCTGAGTTGGAAGAATTGCGATCGCAGCTCAATAAAATGTAGTAATCTCTATCAAAATTTACCTATTTCTCAGATCGCAGGTTTGATAGAATGCTCCGCCGACCTACAGGGCTAGCTTGGGAGGTCGGAGTTTTTTTAAGTAATTGTCAAATACACAAAATAGGATTTATGTCAACTGTCTTTATATTGATTTAAGGAATTAACTCTTTAAAAAGTGATAGAGTAATTTTATTCCTTGCAAGAGGTCTAGCTTGGGAGGTGGCAGTGTTTTTAGCAATTGTTAAGTACACAAAATAGAATGGCTGTCAACTATCTTTATATTGACTTAAGGAATTAACTCTTTAAAAAGTGATAAAGTAATTTTATTCCTTGCAGTTGCGTCGGCTTCGCCCGATCGTAAGTGTAAATAACTATCAAATATGGCTAATCTGTCATGCCCGTGCAATTTTCTAGAGGCTTTTGTAAAATCAAGTTTTTCAAGGCATTAGCACTTGGTTTTTCAATTGCAGCTATTTGCCCCGCACTGCTATCAGCTCTAAGTGTTGGCGAGTCGATGGTTGGTACCGACTCAGGGGTGCAAGCGCCAATTTTGCATAATAATTTACCGTCTCAATTAAAACTAAATCAAGAAACAGCAGACGATCGCGATCGGCTTCGTAATTTATACTCGGGTTCAGAATCAGATAGAGGCAGTAAAGAGCAAGAAAATAGCATCCCGGAGCTCGATCAATCGACCCAAAGTGAGGCCCCAGAAACTCTCCCTCAATTGCCGAACCGAGGAGAAAACAGACAAGAATTTCCCCTTCCCAACCCGCGGCCGCCAAATCCGGCTCCCCTACGATAACCCGCGCGGCGCCCTTGCTTTCATGCGAACAGCTCTTTTGCCGCCTGCGGTTCCCGCGCCGGCACAGCCAGCAGAATTGGTAAGATTCCGGGTACGATAAAACTCGATCGATGGCGGAAGTAGTTGGCAGTTGATTTACCGCGAGCCGAGCGTGCGAAATCACAGAAGAGAAATCGCGATCGCGCTGTCGCTGGGAGCAGATAATCGGCGTAGAACTCGGGTTGCGGCGGTGAGGCTGTTTCAGGCTTTTACTCAGAGGGGAGAGAGAGATGTCTTGGCGGCGCGATCGCAGTTCTGTCTCGGAACAGCAGCATTTGGCGCTACCGTGAGCAGGAACGACGCTGACCGTTAATTTTTGAGGGCGGGGTTGCAGTACGTGCGGTTGTTGGCTCGTGAGACGCTGCTGCAGGTGCGATCGGATGTGGCATTGGTTCGGGCCGAGCTTTTGGCGATCGAACAATTCGGTATAAGAGGCTCAGACACATTGCGGGGCTACCGTCAGGATGCTTTGCTGGCAGATAGCGGGATTTTTGATTCAGTTGAGTTGCGGTATCCGATGCAAGGGCACCGACGACAAACAAGGAGTTTTGCGGGTGACGCCGTTTGTGGATTTTGGCAATGTTTGGAATCCCAGGGAATGCGCGGTTTTGGAAGCGAATCTTTGCTCTCAGCGGGATTGCGGCCGGTGACTGTACCGCGAAAGGTGGAATGCTCGCGGAGGCTGGGGAATTCCTTGGATTGATATTAAGTCAACCAACAGGAGTTTACAAGAGCGCGGGCTATATTTTTCTGTATAATTCAAACCTTTTTAGGAAAGCAGTCGTTTTGCCCTTGGCAGAACTGAGCACTTCCGCTATATAGTAATAAGTATCATTTGGCACTCCTCTGTAGATGCCAAGAGTGCATTTTACTGATAATCTTTAAATTAAACTATGTCTAAGGTGCGGTTGCTGCTTTTAAGTTCTTTTGCTTCCGGTTTTGGGCTTTGCTCAATCATTTTGGCGATGTTTACGATGACTTCTAGGTTGTCGTTTACGTCTTTTTTTACCTTTGTTTTAACTTTGGTTTTTTTTGGAATTAATCTAATTTTTGCTTTGCATTATTATACATCAATTACTAAGCAATTGAGTGTTAAAGGTAAAAGAAAAGCGAGAATTTAGCGGTTGTGAAGCAGAACCGGAAAAAGGCATGGAGAGTTTTTTATGTAATTTGAATGGAATCCAGGAAAATGCCTGTGGGTTAGGAAAACTATCTAGCTGTCAGCCATAATTATTTAAAGTCTCATTATTTATGAGGTGCGATGGGGAAAAACTCTAGACATCTCCGAAAACAACCGAAGCCTCTGTGTACTTAAGCTCTCGGCCGTAAATGCAATCATCCTAAATTAGCTAGTATGTACGATAAAACCAGACTTAGATATATTTATTGTTGATAATTAGACCAAAATATTGAGAGATATCTTGAGTTAAAACTACCCTTAGTTAACGTTATTTTAACAGTTATTCACCTCTCCAGTGCTAGTGGCTAATATTCCTTCCCGCCGACCCAAAAGCCAATAGGTCATCATTTCTCCTCTTCCCTTGACTTCGATCGTACCCCTTGGCTCTAGTAAGTATTTATTCTGTAATTTGAGATAAGTCGCATCGGTAACTTGAATGTATCCCGGTTTACCGTGGGATTCCATCCTTGAGGCGATATTCACCGCATCACCCCAGAGGTCATAGATAAATTTCTTAATCCCAATTACTCCCGCAATTACAGGACCCGTATTAATCCCGATCCGAATTTGTAGAGATTCCCCAAAAATATTCTGCACGTTTTGCATATAGGCGTGCATATCCAACGCCATGTTGGCGATCGCTTCGCAATGATCCGGTCGAGAAGCGGGTAAACCACCAACTACCATGTAGGCATCTCCAATGGTTTTAATTTTCTCTAAGCCATACTTTTCAGTGAGTTGATCGAAAGCAGAGAAAATTTGGTTCAAACCTGCTACCAATTGCATCGGCTCTATCCGGGCCGAGATACTGGTAAAACCTACGATATCCGCAAACAAAATCGTGGCTTCTTCAAAATGTTCAGCAGGGGATTCATTAGTCCGCATGAGGCGATCGGCAATTTCCGCAGGTAAGATATTCAAAAGTAATTGTTCTGACTTTTCTTTTTCTTGGCGCAGTTCTCCAGTTCTTTGCTCCACTCTAGCTTCCAACTCTTCATTTGCCAAATGGAGGGCATCTAGAGAATCCTTCAGTTGTCTGGTCATGCCGTTAAAAACGTTGGCTAATTGGCCAAGTTCAACGATCGAACTAACCTCCACTTGTTGGTTGAGATTGCCACCAGCGATCGCTTCCGAAGCAGTGGTGATCCGCTCCACAGGACGGATAATCCGGCGAGCGGTCAGGATACCCAACAAAATTGCCAAAATCAAAGTTGCTAAACAGAGCAGGATTGTAGTCTGAGTATTGGCATTAATCTGATTCATAAAGTCTGCTTCTGGAATAGTCACCACCACCAACCAGTCAATACCTTTACTATCTCGAAAAGGCTCGACTTGGACGAAATAATTTTTACCATCGACGGTAAATTTCAGTTGATGAGATGCTTTGATATTTTGAAAATCATGAAACTGCTCTAGCAAAGCTTGACTCGCTTTTTGGGTGATGGCATTGCTACTATTGACAACCTTGAGTCGTTCAACTCGTTGCTCTGGCAGTTGGACAACCTTTTCTGGGTAATTTTGAAAGGGCTTTTCCTTTGTAGAGGTGGCAATCATTTCTCCAGAACGTTCCAGAATAAAACTTTGCCCAGTTTTACCGATTTTGAGTTTGCTTAAAAAATCCCCAAACATTACCAGATTTAAGCTTGTCATCCAAACTCCTTGGAGATCTCCAGTCTTGGTATATATGGGTTTGCCAGCCGCAAGGTATAGGAATTCACCTGTAATGTGGGGATACACTGTTCCCCAAACAGCTTGCTTTTTCTGGACTGGAATTTTATAGTAGGGGCGTTTGCGGGGGTCCCAGTTAGGTTTCCCGGCGTTGGTAATTTCCCGGCGTTCCCCCTCTGGACTGGTGGTATAGGTAGTCAAAGTGTGGTTATTTTCTACCTCCGAAGCACGGATGACGATCGCGCCATCATCCTGTCGCTCAGCACCAAAAAACTCCTGATTAGTGGGAACAAAAACTGTGGCAGCAACATGGGGAAAGGCGGGGAGTTGTCCCCATAGAAACTTCTCTACATCTCTCCCATTATTAAGATCGATGCGGTTTTGGCTCAGAGTTGCATCATAGCTTTCAAAGGATTGAAAGGGAATAGCAACCAAATAAGTTAGATTTTCCTTGATGCGATCGCTAATATCATTCCGCAACTGAGTAGCTACATCATTTACTGCTTTTTGACCGTTTCTATAGGAAAGATAACCAACAACAGCCACTGCTCCAACTGTTTGGATAACAAATGGAACAATTAGCATTATTTGTAGGGGAATTTTTTTGAAAAGTCCAGGTGATAAGGGCATCCTTGATTTACCAAGCATAGTGACTTCTCCCAACGTTGATACCTAGCATAAGTTAATAGGAATTGAATTTGCATACGCCTACACCCTGCACCTCATACCCCACAACCCTTTCGACAATTTCAACAGGCAATTTATCGCTTTTGTGTCACTCTGATGGGAGTATAATAGCAGCAAACGGCCCAAACCCTGTTGCTGTCTATGGATGAAGCTCACCCATCTCTACCACCATCAATTTTATTGATAAATATTGTGCCTCCTGGGGGGGCGACAGCCCGCCTGAAACCCATAGTTAGTAAGGATTGAGCCAACTTGTGGTAAAAAAAGATAGGCAGCATAATTGTTAAACGCTTGCTTATCCCAAAAAATAAGGATACGAAGATTCTACCAGACTCATTTACAAAAATACCTGACGCCATCTCAGTTTTTGGTGATAACAACCTTGCTATCCTTGATGAAATCTGAAAAAGAAGTGAGATTAGAACGGCTCTCCCGAGTATTTCCCTGCCTAATTACAGCCGAAAATCGGCGACGTAAATTACAAAGTTTTTGAGATTTACTTCACTTAACGATCGAATTAATTTGGTTCCATTTAATTACTTAGTCAAGAACCTAAAAAAAGATATCGAAGACGGAGTACATTTGGTGTTGGCGCAAGATGGAGAAAAGTGGGTTAATTATCTCGAACAATATTCTGATGAGGTGGAACAGTTAATCAAGTTAACTCGAAATAAACGCCATTTTTATCAACAAGGTATGCCGGCTGCAACCCTGATTCGGTCTATCTCAATAGCCTCTTTGCCACCCCCCCAGAGCGATCGTCACCCTAATTGGAGTGGCTCGAAGTTAGGCGTTTGAGTGCGAATTTCCTAATGGTAGTGCTGGCATTAAGGACTATGGCGCTGTGCTGTGGTTGACGGGAATGTTGATGAGCACGATCGCCTCTGATTACTTTCCGAAAACAGCCCAAGAGCAGGTGCTTTGTTTTTTGCTGGCGTTGTGTGCGAGCGCCGTATGTGGTTATTTGACAGCAACGCTGGCCACATTTTTTGTGAGTCAGGATGCTGAGAGCGATCGAGCAGAAATAGCGGCTACACAATCAATTCAAGCTGTGGAAACAGAAATTACTGCACTGCCAAGGTTCAAGCCTGCTTGACGAAAAGGTTTAGACCTGTGAATTGCTGACCTTGGATTTGAGCATGAAGTCGATCGCTCTCGATGCGATACTAGAGAAACGATGATGTCTGTCCAATTATAGATAACCTTTTACTCTAAACTATTCCACCCGAGAGATGATATTTAAAATTTTGAATTTTACTATAAAAATACCCTTTAGTCCCTAAAATAAAAAGCCTTTAAAAGGATGGTAAAAACAAGCCAAATAAATTCATGATAGGGGATCAAAAAAACTCGACCCAGGATAAATTCCATATTTAACTGTTCAAAATGTTAACAGTTTTTCTAGGGTTCAGTGGCTAATTTTCTATGACTTTGAGCCACTGTGGATAATTAAATCAATGTCATCTCCACTCCTGACTTGCATTTAATTCGAGTTTTTTATGATCCTTGTCATCTAAAGCTTGTAGTATCGTTCCCAAAAAGGCTCGCAGTATTGAAGGTTAACCTGGTTCTATTTATTACATTGACACGAGAAACTCATGGAAAACACATTGTTCGATCGCACATTCCGCGACAGCGAAGGCCACATTGTTATAGCTCAGCCGCCAAATCTACCACTGAGTGTGGGGATTGTAGCTAGTTTATTAAAGCTCATTGTTACAACAGGGCAAATTAATTTAGCGTTGGATATAGTAGCCTTTGGGTCTTTGTTTACTTGGGCTTGGGAAGAATTATTTCAAGGCGTTAATTACTTTCGGAGAGCATTAGGCCTGATTGCGCTTGTTGGTCTGATTGTGTGGAAACTTCAATAATTAGGTAAGCATCAATAAATCCTATCGACCATGACCTTACCTCACAAATCTACGCAAACTCTTCTTTTGTTATGGGCATGACCACTCAATTTTCAGAGGTACAGACCACCTCGCGCTGAGGAGATGAGCTTGACTCCCTAGCATTCTCTCCTTTTTCTTTAATACCGCAATTGTCGCAATGAGTATTAAGAGCATTGCCGGTTTAATTCAGTAATTACCTCAGATTTCACCTTTATAAACTACCCCCCAGAAGCCGAGTTTCTTGCTGAAACCCGGCTTCTGTGTACTTCACTTATATTACCTGGAAAGTCCTGTATAATGCTTTCTCAACAGCCACTCATGCAAAAAATCAGAATCGATGTCCAACGAAGCGTCTGACCGTCTTAAACAAAATGCTGAAAAAATTATGCAGATGTGGGAGAAGCGGGCGCGCGATGAAGTCGGTGCATCAACGCATCAAAATTCTCTTGTCTTGCAAGATTCCCTACCTCTGTACTTAAACCAACTGGTAGATGAACTCTCAAACAGAATTGTCAGGACATCTGCCCGAATCACAGCCGACGAGGTAGAAAGTACGCGGATTGGCAAGCTGCATGGGCATGAACGGGCGGGGTATGCTGACTACTCTATGAGTCAACTCATTTTCGAGTATCACCTCCTCCGTCAAGTAATATTTCAAGTTTTAGAAGAAGAAGCACCTTTAGGAGTGCGGGATCGAGACATTATTATCGGCTCCATTGAGCAAGCCGTTAATGACGCGGCCACTCAATTCTCCGAAACGCTGCGAGATATTCAAGAACTATTTATGGTGACGCTAACTCACGACCTCAGAAATCCCATCAATGTCGTAAAAATGGGAACTCAACTAACTCTGCGACGACTTGAACGAGGAGACAGCCATATGGATGTGGCGGCGAGGATGCTCAGTGCGATCAATCGGCTGGATTCGATGATTCAAAATCTGCTGGATGCGAGTCGGCTGCGGGCAGGGCAAAGCTTAAAGATTGAATTTGAAGAATGCGATTTTGAGATGCTAGTCCAAGAGGTGGTAGAAGATTTGAGCTTCGCCTATGGAGAGCGGTTTGTTGTGGTTTCTGATTCTGGTATCAGGACTGTTTGCAGCCGTAAAGAAATACGGCGCGTGATTGAAAATTTAGCAATTAACGCTGTGAAATATGGTGCGCCTAGTACCCCGATTACACTCACGCTCCAGCAAACTGAAACGCAGATCAGCCTTACTATCCATAATGAAGGCGATCCGATCGCCCTAGACGCTCAATCCATCCTCTTTCAACAATTTCGTCGAACCATTTCTGCCGAGGAGCAAACCGGCTGGGGATTAGGATTATTTTTAGCAAAGAGTATTACTGAAGCGCATCAAGGGACACTGGCGGTTGAAAGTGCAGAGGGCAAAGGGACAAGCTTTATTATTAATTTACCTAAAGTTCTTCTTTAGTTCGAGGCATTAAGACTAAGAATAAAAATAAGGTATAAAATAATAAATTCACAGTCAATATTTCGGAGCTTACTCACAGAGCAGGTGCTTCAGCAGACGCACTATAAACCGCAGAATTAAGCCGTCAATATGCGAAACAAAGCCTGAGCGACTACGGCGCCAACAGCCTCAAATAAAAACACCAATAGACCGCATTGATACTGCTGCTTAATCTGTTCAATAGTTCGATTATCTTGATTCTAATTTTTGCTGCGGTGCGAGCGATTTTTCTTCAAGAGGCGGCAGATGCCATATTTTGGGACACTCAGCCGGATTTCTACAAAGCTTGCTTGTGCAACGCACAGTTGTGCTTTGCCAATAACTTTATCGCTGAAGCTGTTTATGGGAAACGAGAAATTTTTGTGCAGGCGGAAAACATTTTTACCATCTACGGAGAAGCAGGAACGCTGGTTTTTACTCCTGAATTCTGTCTATTAATCACGGAGAAAATCGGCTCCCTATCAAAGTAGGAACGCGGCGCGGCTTGTTTGCTCAAGGAACGGATATGGTGTTAAAATATTTGTCAAACAGTACGCTTTTCTAGGTAAAAGATGCCAGGAGTTTGTAGGATTTGAAAGTAGCAGATGCGGCGAGGCGATCGAGGGAAACTGGGAAAAAGGTAGCGAGAACAAGTAAGCCCTGAAAGTAACAGCTTAGTCGAAAATTAATTGTGGATGTAGCTTGATTGTGTTTTTTAGTTTATGCTGGGTTTAGTAACTATATATTATTAACTCGGGTTAAGGGATTGTTGTTTTGTGCTGGAGTTTTTTTAGATGTCAGATCTATTTACCCACGGTTACGCGCTGTTGATTGGTGTTGGTAATACTGCTGACCCAGGCTATTCGCTTCCTGTAACAGTCAAGGATGCTCAAGCGCTCAAAGCTGTGCTGACTGACGCAAATTTTTGTGCATATCCCAATACCCCCGATCGTGTCCGGTTGTTACAGAATCAGGGTGCGACTCACAGTGGCATTTTGGATGGTCTGGACTGGTTAAAAGGATGTGCAGAGGCAGACCCAGATGCCACGATCGTCATTTACTATTCTGGGCATGGTACTGACCTCGACAGTAATGCTTACTACTTACTCCAACATGATTTTAATGAGCAAGCCATTCCACAAACAGCCCTTTCAGCCGAAACCTTGAGTGAGAAGTTACGCAAGATCGAGGCTAAACGTCTCTGGGTCATCATTGATAGTTGTCATGCGGAGGGGATGGCTACCGCTAAGAACGATCTGCCAGCAGACTTTTTGCCTACAGCGTTGCCGAAAGGGGTGATTGATGCCCTGAAGCAGGGGGAAGGTAGGGCCGTGTTTACCTCATCACGAGGAAATCAAAGTTCTTACGTGCGTCCAGATGGCATCCTCAGCGTCTATACGTATCATCTGATTGAGGCGCTGAAGGGAATGGCAAATCAACCGGGCGATCGCCTCGTCAGAATTTCCAACGTCATGACTCACTTGGGAAAAACGGTTTCAGAGAGTGCCCGTAACTTCTGGGACGAAGAACAAACCCCGTTTTTTGATGCAGCGGCGGAGGATTTCCCAGTGGCAATGTTGCGCGGTGGCAAGGGACTGCCCAGCCAAACCCAGAGTCCAGAGTTGCCTAGGGTGATGACAAATCAAGAGGTGATGACCCCTGCCTTGGCAATGGCGAAGCGATCGCTGGCTATTCTAGAAGAACAGGCTGCTGGCTTTGGGATGCTGCAAATGCCTGGTCATCTGCGGATTGACCTAGAGGAAAAACGGCGAGAGGTGGCAGAATTGGAAGCAAGATTGAAGGATGGGAAATCGAATGGATGATTGCGCCGATCTGGAAAAAATACTAATTGCTCATCAAAAAACGCTTACATTGATGGAACAACAAGCGGCAATCTACACCACTTCGACGATGCCACCAAACCTGAAGATTCCACTGGATGAAAAGCGAGAAGAAGTTGCTTTACTAAAGGCACGATTAGAAGCGGCACAATTAGCCAAGAAAAAGACTCAGCAGTCAGCTCAGTCCGAGATGAATCGTCAATCTCCGATGCGATCGCGAGTGCCAGATAGACATTACATTGAACGAGATGAGGCCAAAAGGCTGTTAGAACGCTTTGCCTTAGCACTCAACGAATATGAGGGACAACCCTTGCTGTTCAATATTTGCGGAACTGGCGGAGTTGGTAAAACAACGTTACTGGGGCGGTTAAAGGATGCCCATGCAGGCAAAGTTGATTTTCTGGAGATTTGTTTTACAAAAACGGCTGATATCGAAACTCCCCTAAAATTGATGCGAAAGGTACATGAGCAGGCTGTTGAGTGTTTTGGAGGTGAAACGATCGCTGATTCATTTAAACAAAAAGAGCAGCAGTTTGAGTCAACTCTATACAAGTTGAGTCATCAGTCAATTGAGGGTGAAACAACTAGCAGCGAAGAAGCAAAGAAGATTACAAGCTGGTTTCAACGCTTCATCTGGCTACGGCCAAGAGGTTTGACCTCCACCTCAAGTAAGCCGACATCTTTTAATGTTTCAGGGGTAGGTTTTTCTGCATTAGCGGCGATTGGAGAGGATGCAGACAGCTTGCAAGAATCGATCGAGCAGCGAGTGCGGAATCACCCGGCGACCAAAGACCAGCCTGAGCTACAGGCTCTTATGTTACAGCCAGTTTCCAAACTGACGCAGGCATTTGCTGAAAGTCTGATGCAATTTGCCCAAAGCAGAGGACGATCGCTGGTGCTGATTTTGGATACCTATGAAAAAGCACAGTCTTACCTGAATCAATGGCTGTGGCAGTATTTGGTCGAAGATACTGCGTTGTCTTGTGCACCAGTAAGGCTCGTGGTTGTAGGGCGGCGATCGCTGCAAGCAGATGAGGGTTGGCGCAAGCTCAACCAGGATCGGAAGTTGCTTTTTGAGGTGCCACTTGAGAAGTTTAGCCGGAAGGATACAGAGGAATATCTCAAGCAAATTGGCATTGAAAATGGCGGTATACGCGCCAAAATCTATAATGCAACAAAGGGATTACCCTATTATCTAGATTGGGTACGGAAGCAACGAGAGCAAGGTGAAGAACCTGATTTTTCCAAAGGAAACCAAGCGATCGCTAAATTACTTTTGCAGGGTATAGAGCCCCGGCATGAGGAAGTTTTGTATGTGGTAGCTTGTTGTCGATGGTTCGATCGGGCGATGATTCGGTATTTGCTTGGAAGCGTTGAATTAGGCTTACAACAAGATGCCGATAATGCAGAAGGTTACTTTGAATGGTTGAAAGACTTAGATTTTGTTGAGTTTACCAAAGGGCACTACCGCTTAGATGATGTGGCGCGGGATGTCTTTCGCAAATCCTATTTTCAGGAGAATCAAAATCTGTTTCGCAAAACTCATGCTTTACTAGCCGATTACTTCCAGCAACAAGCGGATAAACTTGTTACTGCTGAAATGTTTTTACCCGATCAGTATGAGGATGAGGAGTGGCGAAAGCTGATGGCAGAGTGTCTCTATTACAATCTTTTTGGTAAGGGAAAGGAAGGACTCCAAAAATATATTGAACAGGTCTTTACCGGAGTTTATCTGGAAGAACCCGATGTATTTATGGCTCCCTTTGCTTTCATTTGTGCAGAGATAAGTGAAGAGAACCAGAATCTGCTTCCCAAAGCGACAGACAAATTTTTTGAAGATTCGGGAAGAACTCTCAGCTTTGGCTGGAATTTTATATATACACCGCTAACAAAATACAAGATTAAATTTGAAGGTGAGAATACTCCTTCGGAACAAGCAATTGAGGAATTTTTAAAACAAATTGAGGGATCTATTCAATCCCTGTTGGGATCTGTTGGTGCTCTCAAGGATAGTCTAGGCAAGTGTGCAGGACTGATCTATAAGTCTTTACGTTGCAATAAATTCAGAGAAATAACTGATTCACTGTTGCAAGCGAAAATCCAGTGTGAAAAATTAACTCACTGCCATCCGAAACTGAAGCATACTCTTTTTTCAAGTCTTGGTGACTTACTGGGAAGTGCAAAACTTTACAATGATTCACTGGATTGCTATTATAAAGCACTGGAGTTAGACCAAGGTAATGCATCCACTTTTGCTGGGCAGGGTGCTACTCTAGGCAATTTAGAGAGATACGAGGAAGCGCTGGAAAGTTGTCAAAAAGCGATTGACCTCGATCCTGAATATGTTTATGCTTGGAGAAACCGAGGGGATATACTCAATAATTTAGGGCGACATGAGGAAGCGCTCAAAAGTTATCAAAAAGCGCTAGAACTCGCTCCTCAATCTGTTGAGGATTGGGTCAATCAAGGGGACTCACTCGATAATTTAGAGCGATATGAGGAAGCGCTCGAAAGCTATCAAAAAGCGCTAGGACTCGCTCCTCAATCTGTTAATGCTTGGGCAAGGCGAGGGAAAGTTCTCATATCATGTCCGGGTGCTTACCCATAATTAAGCAGCAACTGGAACTTGAGGCCACCAGTGAAAGTTTGTTAAAC